>JAYVQD010000498.1:0-4049 GCA_043777275.1 Nitrosomonadales bacterium | reverse complement strand
CCTGCTCGCAAGGCTCAAAAGCCAGCCCGCTGTCCACCGTGATCCCGGCGCTGTTAAAGCAGGATAACTTCGAGCTGCGTCCGCTGTGCAATGTGATCAAGGTCAATCTCGATTCCACGGGCAAGCGCGCCACCGGCGTCACCTACATCGACGCGCGCGGACGCATGGTGGAGCAACCGGCGGACATCGTGGTGCTCGCCACCTACACCTTCAACAACAACCGTCTGTTGCTGCTGTCGGGCATCGGCAAACCCTACGATCCGGTCAGCAACACCGGCGTGGTCGGCCGAAATTATTCGTATCAAACCGGCGGCAAGGTGTCGGTGTTTTTCGACGATCAGGAATTCAATCCCTTTGTCGGCGGCGGCATGACCGGCACCTGCATCGATGATTTCAACACCGATAACTTCGATCACAGCGGCCTCGGTTTTGTTGGCGGCGCGTACATCGCCGTGCAAAGCAACGGTGCGACGCCGATCAAATCCAAGCTGCTGCCGCCCGGCACGCCACGCTGGGGCTCCGGGTGGAAGAAAAACGCTGCGCAGTATTACCGCCGCTCGTTCCAGATTTCGTATCACGCCTCGTGCCAAAGCTATCGCCAGCATTATCTCGATCTGGACCCCACCTACCGCGATTCAAACGGCCTGCCGCTGTTGCGCATGACTTTCGACTGGCACCAGAACGAACAGAAACTGTCGCATTTCCTGCGTGACAAGTGCGGGGAAATCGCGAAGGCGATGAACCCCACGAAAATCGGCTTGAATACCCCGCCCGCCAAATACACCATCGTGCCCTATCAAAGCACGCACAACATCGGCGGCGCGGTGATGGGCGTTGATCCGTCCACCAGCGTGGTCAACAAGTATCTGCAATCGTGGGACGTGCATAATGTGTTCGTGGTCGGCGGCAGTGCGTTTCCGCAAAACGCGGGCAACCCGCCCACCGAAACCATCGGCATGCTGGCGTGCTGGGCCGCCGATGGCATCAAGGATATTTACCTGAAGAAGCAGGGCTTGATGGTGTAGACGACAGCGCCATGAAGCCCGAAATCGTATTATTGAAAGCCATCTACGAACCCACGCTCGCGGCGCTGGAACGTGACTTCACCGTGCATCAAGCGTTCGCTGCCGCCGACCCGATGGCGTTCATCCGGCAATATGGCGCCAATGCGCGCGCGGCGATTTCGACCACCACCACCGAAGTCACCTGCGCGCATTTTGACGCGTTGCCCAAGCTGGAACTACTCGCGTGTTACGGCCCCTACTACACCTTGATTGACCTGCCCGCTGCCAGAGAACACAACGTCGCGGTAACACACACGCCCGATTCCACCGCTGAGCCGGTCGCCGATCTGGCGATGGGCATGATCGTCGCGATCATGCGCCGCATTTGCGAGGCTGACCGGTTTGTGCGTTCAGGCGCATGGCCGCAGCGTTTGTTTCCGTCGGGCACGGAAGTGCGCGGCAAAACCTGCGGCATCGTCGGCATGGGCCGCATCGGACGAGAGATTGCCGTGCGCGCGGCGAGCTTCGGCATGAAAATTTGTTACTTCGGGCCGCGCCGCAAGGACGATGTGGCGTATCCCTACTTCGACAACCTTGAAGCGATGGCACGTGAAGCCGATTGCCTGGTGGTCACCTGCGCCTTGACACCGGCGACGCACAATCTTATCGATGCACGCATACTGGCGGCTTTGGGGACGCACGGTTTTCTTGTGAACATCGCGCGCGGTGCGATTGTCGATGAAACCGCATTGGTCGCCGCACTCTCCAGCCGGCAAATCGCCGGCGCCGCGCTCGATGTATTCGTTGACGAACCGCATGTGCCCGCCGAACTCCTGCGCATGGATAACGTGGTGCTCGCACCGCACATGGGCACCTCCACCCGCGAGGTGCGTGAAGGACGCAGTGAAAAACTGCTGGTCGACGTGCGCGCGCATTTTGCGGGTGCGGCGTTGCGCTATGCTGTGACATAGAGTTGATTTAACTATTTGTTTTTATTGAATATTTTATAAGGTCATTTCATGTCACAAAACGTCGAAAGTCACCGCGGCTCCATCGACGCTCACTCGCACTGGGCGCCGCAGGGCTATATTGATTACGCCAAGCAGCAAGGCGGCGCGATTTCCGGCGGGCCGATTGATCCGAAGATGCACGACCTTGAAGCACGCCTGAAATGGATGGACGCGCGCAATGTAAAAACCCATGTGCTCACGTTGTCGGGCAGCATGCCGTGGCAATGGGCCACGCTGGAGGCGGCGGACCAATTCGCGCGCATCGTCAACGATGCCGCCGTTAAAGCGCATCAGGCCTACCCCGACCGCTTTGTCGCGGGCGCGGCGATTCCCATGCGCGATGTCAACGCGGCATTGAAAGAACTCGATCGCGTAGCCGGTTCACCCGGCATGCGCGCGGTGCATCTGCCGAATTCGGTGGAGGGCATCGACTACATTTTCGAACCGGCCTACCTGCCCTTCCTCGCGCGCTGCGAGGAGCTCGGCTACCCGCTGCTGTTTCATCCGCTCGACGGCCAGCCCAATCACTACGGCGGGCCGGATCGTCTGGCGGGCACGAACTTCATTTACAACACGCTGGGCTTTCCGTTCGAGACGGCGACCACCGCGACAAAATTTATTTTCAGCGGCGTGCTGGACAAGTTTCCCAAGCTCGACGTGGTGCTGCCGCACTCCGGCGGCTGCTTTCCGTATGTCGCCGGGCGCATTGAGCACAGCATGAAAAAAGGCGCGGTCGAAGTCGCCTCAACACTGGCGCGCCCGTTCCGCGATTACATCCGCCGCTTTCACTACGATACCCTCGCCTATTACCCCGAAACCCTGCGCTTCATGATCGAACTGGTGGGCGTGGATCGCGTGGTGATCGGCACCGACAACTACGCCAAAATGGATGTCGAGCAGCCGAATGAACTGGTGGAATCGCTGAAGCTGCCCGCTGCCGATTTGCAGAAGATACTGTATGGCAATGCAGCCAAGTTGCTGCGGCTCGAATAAGACAAACAAGGAACACCATCGTGGAAGCCAACGTAGCACTCCCCACCGAAGCCACCCGCCAGTGGCTATTCAACCTGTGGCGCGCCGCCGGCAGCAGCGAACATGAGGCGCGGCTCACCGCCGATCATCTGGTTGGCGCCAATCTCGCGGGGCACGATTCACACGGCGTGGGCATGGTGGCGCCGTATGTACGTTCGTTGCAGGCGAATGAACTACAGCTTAATCAGAAACTTTCCATCATCACGGACACTGACACACTGCTGGTGGTGGACGGCAACCGCGGCATTGGGCAGTCAATGGCGTTTCAGACCATGCAGCTCGCCATCGAGCGCGCACGCAAGCACGGCGTAGTGATCGTGGGCCTCAAGAACACGCACCACATTGGGCGCGTCGGCCACTGGGCCGAGCAGGCGATTGCGGCGAATCTCGCTTCGATTCATTTCACCAATGTGGTCAGCCGCGCCATCGTCGCGCCGCACGGCGGCAGCCAGAGCCGCTTCGGCACCAACCCGCTCACGGTCGGCCTGCCGCGCCGCGACGGGCCACCGATACTCCTTGATTTCGCCACCAGCGCCATCGCGGTGGGCAAGGTGCGTGTCGCCTACAACCGCAAGGGGTCGGCGCCGGCCGGCGCGCTGATCGATCACGAGGGCAAGCCCACCACCAACCCGGCGGTGATGTACGATGCGCCGCTCGGCGCACTGCTCACCGCGGCGGGGCACAAGGGTTACGCGCTGGCGATGGTGTGTGACTTGCTGGGCAGTGCGCTGTTTGGCGGCGTGACGCCGCTGCCAAACCGGCTGCGCATACCGGGCCTTTACAACAACATGCTTGCCATCGTGTTTGATCCCGCGCGTTTCGGCGCCGGGGAACATTTCGAGCAGGAAGCGAGTGCGTTTATTGATTACGTGCAGTCGGCGAGGCGCGTTGATGCCGATGCGCCGATCGAGGTGCCAGGCGACGCCGAGCGGCGCTTTCGCGTGCAGCGCGCACAGGCGCTGCCGGTGGATACGGGCACATTGCAAACCATGGACGATGCCGC
>JAYVQD010000497.1:0-4063 GCA_043777275.1 Nitrosomonadales bacterium | reverse complement strand
GAAACAGGCTTACGCCCTCTCTTGTAGAACATGCCCGCAAGCCGCGTAATGCTCTTATTTTTGACTCGCATCACAACGGTGCCGTCTTGCATCGGCGTAAATGTCATTCGGTCTCCGGGCTTCATGTCGAGGCCGTCTCGGATTTTTTTGGGAATGGTTATTCGGCCTTTGCCAGTAAGCCTTGCGACAAGCGTCATAACAGGTGCGCTCCCTCTAATTTCCTTGATTGCAACACATTCGGCGCAATAGGGATTGCGCCCTACAAGTTCTACGTTTGCTATTCCTTTTGAAGTCGTATGACCGTCGAGACAAACTTACCCCATTGCCCTGGGCGATCAAGGAAGAATGCGCGGTGTCTCCCAAACGCCTTTCGAGCGATTCGTACGTTGGGTTCATATGTCTCGTATAGTGAGACTTAGAAATAGTGCCATCCTTTTTCTTCGACACGCTTTCGATATCGACTGTATCGTGCGCTAACATCTTCGTAGAATCCAGAGACTTTGGCTTCAATTGCCACATGACCAATCAGTAGGTCTATGGTCGCTCTGCCCCCTATGGATACTTGACGCGTAATTGTCGCGTTAATACCTTTGCGAATCATTTCCTTTTGAAGGCGCAAATGCAGTATCTGTTCAAATACCCATCCACGCAGGCCTCTTACGTCATCCGGCGAGCATTGCGCAAAAGGAAGCTGCGCGAGTACGACCTTAGCTTGTTCAAGCGCCTGCTCGTAGGAAACGTCAATTTTGGGCTGGCGTTTTCTCGGTACACTTCCAGAATTCTGGTTCACTGCCGCATCCCCAGCGCCGCCGCCAATTTGCTATACATCTCATACTGCTCACGCACATACTTCTCCGTCTCCGCCGGCGAACGAATCGCCGCGATACCGCCGATGCGCGCGTTGCCGGCTTGCCAATCCGGGTCTTTGGCGAGTTTCTGGAATACCTCCGCCCACTTATCGACGATGGGCTTGGGCAGTCCGGCCGGCCCCATCAGCGCGGTCCAGCCGACGATTTTTTCCATTTCGGGGAAGCCGGCTTCTTTCGCGCTCGGCGCATCGGGCAACTCTTTCAGGCGCTGCGGCGTCACCAGCAGCGGGCGCACGCGCCCGCCCTGCGCCTGCGCGATCACTGTCGGCGCGTTGTTGCAGGCGAAATCGACTTGTCCGCCCATCACCGCCGTAGTCACTTCGCCGCCGCCTTTGTAATGAATACCCATGGCGTGATCCTTGGTCAGCCCGCCCAGTGACATCAGGTATTGCGCCGCCATGTCCTGACTGGTGCCGGTACCCGCGGTGGAGTAATTGAGCTTGCCGGGGCTTTTGCGCAGCGTGGCGATGAGGTCGGCTGCCGTGCGTATCGCCGAATCATTTTTGACGAAACAAATGTACGGATTCAACTCGATCAGCGAGATCATGGTGAATTCGTTCCACTTGTACGGCAGCTTGGGATCGGTCGCGGGCAGCACGGCGTGCGTGGCAATGCGCCCGACCAGCAGCGTGTAACCGTCGGGCGTGGCATTTTTCACCGACATCGCGCCGATGACGCCGGAGGCGCCAACGCGATTAAACGGCACGATGATGCGGTTGTTCAGATACTTGGATGCATGTTGTGCCACGTTGCGGCCCGACAGATCCGAGTCGCCGCCGGCGGCGTAGGGGATGACGAAGAGGATGGGTTTGGCGGGGTAGTCTTGTGCGGCGGCGCACTGGCTGGTTAACGCACATACCCCAAGCGCCATTATCCAAAGTCGTAATTTCATTTCCCCGCCTCCTGTTGTTATTCGGTGTGCGCCGAGCGCACGTCAATCTTCAGCAGCTTACTACCCCCGCAAAACACATCTTCCATCGGAGAGCTTGCCCGCTACTTTTAGCATGGGGCTCTCCTTGAAGAATTGGGATTTTGCTGTGATAGTATAACTCTCGAAATTTTGTGTTGCGCGCAATGTGATTCTTTGTGCATGCGGCACTGGCGGGATCGCACTCCCCCTCACCCTAACCCTAACCCTCCCCCGCAAGCGGGGCGAGGGAATTTCTTTGAAGGATTCCCCGTGGCCATCCAATACGACAAACTCATCAAACACGATATCCCGCTGGTCGAACAAACCTTCACCCAGCGCGACACCATGCTCTACGCGCTGGGCGTGGGCCTCGGCGCCGACCCAATGGACGAGCAGCAGTTGCAGTACGTGTATGAAAAAAATCTCAAGGCGTTGCCGACGATGGCAACCATTCTGGCCTACCCCGGCCCGTGGCACGCGGCTGCCGACACCGGCATCACGCGCACGCATGTGGTACACGGCGAGCAGGGCTTTGTGATTCACAAGCCGCTGCCGGTGGAAGGCTCGATTTCCGGCAAGTGGCGTATCACTGCAGTGCTGGATAAAGGCGCGGACAAAGGCGCGCTGGTGTTGACCGAATGCGATGTGATCGATAAAGCCAACGGCGATGTAATCTGCACGCTGACTTCCACCACGTTTTGCCGCAAGGATGGCGGCTTCGGCGGGCCCTCTAGTACACCTGGGCCACAAAAGCCGGTGCATCCGATACCCGATCGCGCGCCCGATCAGGTGTGCGATCTCGCAACGCTGCCGCAAGCGGCGTTGATCTATCGTTTGTCGGGAGACTACAACCCGCTGCACGCTGAGCCTGCGTATGCGGCCAAGGCGGGCTACAAGCAACCGATCCTGCACGGACGCGGCACTTTCAGCGTTGCAGGCCACGCGATTTTAAAAACCTGCTGCGGTTACGACGCATCCAAATTCAAAAGCATGGAAGGCCGCTTTTCATCGCCGATGTATCCGGGTGAAACCATCCGCACGGAAATGTGGATCGACGGCAAGGTAGTCATGTTCCGCTCGACGGTACCTGCACGCGGGGTGACGGTGCTCAATAACGGTCGCGCAGAAGTATCTTAAAAAACCTTTAAAAACAAATACTTACAAATTAACTTTTACTCCCTCATTCGCAGCATGGTTGCCACCGGCGCGGCGCGCATTGACGTCATCACGCGCTGCATGGGCCCGGTCGTCATTTTGATTCCGTCGTGAACGCACCGCAGAAGATTTCGATGATCTCGCGTCACGGCTCGCGCTCGCAGGCTTTTGCGCCATCACATCGCATCCGCGCACTTATTCAGATCTTTTTCTCCCTTTCCCTTTCTCTTTCTCCTCCTCAGTCGTAGCGTCAGGATCGGGTTTCGGAACGGGGCGCGCCTTGGGCGGTGGCGCGGTCGCGCCTGCAGCTTCCTTAGCGGCGGCTTGAGCCTTCGCCGCTTCAGCCTTCGCTGCTTCGGCCTTCGCTGCTTCGGCCTTCGCTGCTTCGGCCCGCACCGCAGCGGCCTTGGCAGCCTCAGCTTTCGCGCCTTCCGCTCTGGCTGATTCGGCTTTGGCAGCTTCAGCCCTTGATGCTTCCGCTCTGGCTGCCGCAGCCTTGGCAGCCTCGGCTTTCACAGCTTCGGCTCTGGCTGATTCAGCTTTGGCGGCGTCCGCCCTTGCTGCATCGGCTTTCGACGCTTCTACCTTGGCTGCCGCAGCCCTGGCGGCGTCGGCTTTCACGGCCTCAGCTTTAGTGGCTTCCGCCTTCGCTGCGTCGGCCCGTGATGCTTCCGCTTTGGCTGCCGCAGCCTTGGCAGCCTCGGCTTTCACAGCTTCGGCTCTGGCTGTTTCGGCTTTGGCGGCGTCCGCCCTTGCTGCATCGGCTTTCGACGCTTCTACCTTGGCTGCCGCTGCCCTGGCGGCGTCGGCTTTCACGACCTCAGCTTTGGCAGATTCAGCTTTAGTGGCTTCCGCCTTCGCGGCGTCGGCCCTTGATGCTTCCGCTTTGGCTGCTGCGGCGGCGGCATCAACTTTCAGCGCTTCGGCTTTAGCGGCCTCGGCCTTCGCTGCATTGCCTTTTGATTCTCCTGCTTTGGCCGTCGCCGCTTTTGCTGCTTCGGCTTTGCCAGCCTCAGCTTTCGCGGCGTCCATTTTTGCTGCGTCGACCTTGGCGGCATCTGCTCTTGCTGCTTCGGCTTTCGCCGCCTCGGTTCTGACCGCTTCGGCTTTCACTGCATCAGCCTTCGAT
>JAYVQD010000496.1:0-4078 GCA_043777275.1 Nitrosomonadales bacterium | reverse complement strand
GATCGGGGCGAAGCACGACACGCAGCGCCCGCCTGAGATAGCGCACCGCGTGGCTAACGCGATCGCGGGGGCGACCGCGGGCGCCAGCTATTTGCTGGCCGATACCGGCCACTTCATGAACGTGCAGACGCCGCAATTATTCGCGGCGTCGGTGCTGGATTTCTGCAAGAGTAGGTAACGAGCGCTCGTCCACGGTTTAAATAAAACCGTTTAAAAACATATACTTATAATATAATCAGTGATAGGCCGCTTTGACACCTGGCGGGGGTGAGTAGCGGAAGGTGCCTTTGCCGAGTATGGCGTCTTTGCCGCCATTTTTTTCGATGGCGGCGGCTTGATCCGACTTCGCGTTGCGGTTGGCGGCGTCGGGGTCTACCACCGTGCGCAACACGGCTTCGCATTCGGCGATCACAGCGGCGTACTGTGCGTTGCGGCCCAGATCGCAGCGCTCGTACGGATCGGCTTGCAGATCAAACAACATCGGCGGCAGTCCGACGTAATGCACATACTTGTATTGTCCGCGCCGAATCATAGACGTGCCGGTGATCGACGCAGCCGCATGGTATTCGGACAACACGGTACGCTGCGGTACTTTGCCATTGGCGATATCGATCAGCGATACGCCGGGCAGCGTGGCATCGGCGGTTTCGAGTTTTGCACCCACGCTTTGCACGTAGGTGGGGAATGCATCGACGAGCGTCACCGGTGTGTCGCACACGCGGCCAGCCGGAAAATCCGGCCCGGCCGCAATCATCGGAATACCGGCGGATTCTTCATACATGGTTGATTTTCCCCACATGCCGCGCGTGCCGAGGTTGTCGCCGTGGTCGGAGCTGTAGACGATGCGGGTGTTGTCGAGCATGCCCAGCGTTTCGAGCGCGTTGAGAATTTTGCCGACGTTGTGATCCATGAAGGTGGTGAGGCCAAAGTAAGCGGCAATCGCGCGCCGCACCATCGGCTCGTCAAAGCTCTCGTCGAAACACATGCTTTTACGCATGGCATCGGTGAACGGATGGTGCGGGCGTTGATCGTGCGCATACATATCGGGGAAGGGCACCTGGTGCACTGGATAGAGGTCGTAGAATTCCTGCGGCGCGATCAATGGAAAATGCGGCGCGACAAAGCCCACGTACATCGCCCATGGTTTGTCAGAATACTTCGGCGCTTCAGTGGTGAGCCACTTCACGGTTTCGTCGGCGATGGAACGATCGTAGCGCGTGTAATCCGATTCGCCCGGCCCGGCTTCGGGGCCAAGATTGGCCGCCCCCTTGCGGCGTGGCAGTTCATCCCGGATCAGGCCCAGCAAATCACCCGTGCCGTTGACGATATGCATCGGCAGAATTTCTTCATCAAAGCCGTTGCGTTTGACATCATCGCCGCTGGCGTAATGCAGTTTGCCGATAGAGGTGACGTGGTGCCCCTGCGCCATCAACCGATGACCCCATGAGGGAATCTTGCCGTCGTAGGCAATCGCGTTGTCCCAGCAGCGATGCTCATGCACATACCGCCCGGTGGCGAACGACGCGCGAGCTGGCACGCAGATCGGGCAGTTGGTATACGCGCTGGTGAAGCGCGTGCCGCGTGCGGCGAGCGCATCGAGATTCGGCGTTTTAATCATCGGGTGCCCGTTGCAGCCGAGCACGCGCTTGTTGTGTTCGTCAGAGAGGATGAAGAGGGTATTGGTGGGTTTCATGTGTATTCAGCCGGTTTTCGTTTGCGCCATATATCAGCGCCGTCATTCCCGCCTTCGCGGGAATGACAGGGAAAGTTATTCGTTCTTGGTGTGCTGAGGATAAATCATTGTAACTATTTGTTTTTACTTATATTTCTTGGACCACAATTCCGGGATATTTACGCCCCGGTCGATGTCGGCTTTACGCTTGGTGTCGCCTGCGTCGATCTTTTGCGAGAGTTCAAGCACCGCAGCGATTTTGTCCTGCGGAATAATCGCGATTCCGGCTTCGTCGGCGCAGATCAGATCGCCGGGTTTGCACGGCACGCCGCGAATCTCCACCGTGCCGTTGACCTCAACCGTCTGCATGCGCCACTTGCCGGTGATCGGCGTGAAGCCGCGGCACCATACCGGCCAATCCATCTCGCGGTAACCATCGGGGTCACGCACCGTGGCATCGACAATCGCGCCGACGAAGCCCTGGCGCTTGGCAATCGATGCCGATTGCCCGCCCATGTTGGAGCAGCCCATCACGCCCTGGATCACCAGCACGTCGCCGGGCTCGGCGAGGTTGTGCGCTTCGGTTTCGCCTTGCGTGTTGATTTTTTCCTGTGCGGCTTTGTGGATTTGCACGTCGCGCGCGATGTTGCGCAAGGTCATTGCGGGGCCGACGATGCGCCGGGTGAAATATACCGGCGGCAATTGATACGCGGGAATTATTGCGACAATGCCGAGTTCGTCGCAGGCATCCGACAGCGTGCCCGTCAAATCAATCAGTGCCATGAATGCATCGATGATGGCTTTGGGTGGGCGCGGAATGTCGAGCATGCGGATGGTTTCGCGCGGCATGCGACCGAGGGTTGTTTTTGACTGGAGCTGAGGCATGGAATTCTCCGATGAGTGGAGAGCGGATTCTAGCGAATTCTGCTGTCGTTGGCGCGAATGCTGCGGCAGTATTTGCCGCACGACAGCACGCGTAGAATGGTCGCATGAATGCGCATGGAAGTGAATCATGACTGACATTCCCGCTGTGCCTGGCAACAGCTGGTACATCGCAGCCGGTGCCGTGACCGTTGCAACCATCGTCGCGGTAGTTGCGCTGATTGCTTGGTTCGCGCTGACCCTGGATCAGGGCGTGCAGTTCCTTGGGCCGGGCCGCCATACGGCGGAGTTCGGCAAGCCAGGTACTTACACGGTGTGGAATGATTGCCGCACGGTGTTTCGCGGTCGCGGCTACGAGGAATCCGACAAACTGCCATTGGGCGTTCAGGTAACGGTGCTCGAAGTCGACGGCGGCAAGGCGCTCGCGGTTTCGTCGAGCCACGGCGCGCGCTCGAGTGTCGGCGATACCGCGCGCAAGTCGGTGGCGAAATTCGAAGTCACGCGGTCGGGCCGTTACGAGATCATCATCGAAGGTGATTTCCCGCAGCGCGTTTTTTCCGCGAGCCGCGATTTTCTGATTGGCTTGTTCGTGGTGATCTTCGGCGCAATTGGATTGCTGTTTGCAGGATTTGGCGGGGCCATCGGCATCATGTGCTGGGTGTTCATCAAGCGCGAGGAAGCGCGTGATGCTGCCGCCCGGGTAAATGCACCCGCTGGCGTGCAACCGGACGCGGACGCCGCAACGAAATCGCTGAAGGACATCACGCGTATCGTTTACATCCTGCAGCTTGCATCACTGGCCGTCGGTGTAACGTTCATCGCCGCCGTGATCATCAATTACGTTAAGCGCCAGGACGTCGAAGGCACCTGGCTGGAATCGCATTTTCGCTGGCAGATACACACCTTCTGGTACAGCTTGCTGTGGACGTGCGTCGGGCTTGCCACGGCGATGTTCATCATCGGGTTCTTCGTGCTGATGGCGTCATTGGTGTGGATGCTCTATCGTGCGATCAAGGGATTGCTGAGTCTGGAAGAGAACAAGCCGATGCCGGGGTGATGCTGGAGTTCATTCTCACGAAACTCGAACGAACCGGTACGTGCAGTTCATTTGGGACGCAGTCCGATAGCAATAACCCACTTGGTCAGCGCCTCAATTTGTGTGCGCCGTATTTTGTCCTGCTCCTCGGGCGTGCTCGGCATGATTGCGTAGCCGATCGCGTTGAACTTTTCGATAACGTCAGCGGATTCAAGCGCGCGTCTAATGTCCTTGCTGATTTTGTCGACAATGGAACGCGGCGTTTGCGCAGGCGCCAGCAACGCGTTTGTCGATTCGGGACGTTTGAACTCCGGCAGGAATTCGCTCAGTGCCGGTACGTCGGGCAATTGGAGCAATCGCTGAGGCGTGTTCACGCCTAACGCCAGCAATCTGCCGTCCTTAATGAGCGGGTGCGCGGCGGCGTAGGTGAATACACCATAATGTACGCGGCCGGCAAGAACCTCAATGATGGCTTCCGGTTGCCCCTT
>JAYVQD010000495.1:0-4078 GCA_043777275.1 Nitrosomonadales bacterium | reverse complement strand
TGTTCACTTAAGCCCTTTGCCCGTTCGCCCTGAGCCTGTCGAAGGGCATTTGTGGTTCGACAAGCTCACCACGAACGGCTAAGTGAACAGCATTGGGTTAGGTGTTGCGGTTATTTTTTCTGCGATTCGATTTCTCGCACCAGTTTGCCCCATTCTTCTGTGCCGCCGCGCATGGTTTTTGCGAGCGCATCCGGGCCGCCTGAAACGATATCGCCCCCCAGACTCAAAAAGCGCTGGCGCACATCCGGTTGTTGCAGCGCCTTGGCAATGTCGGCGTGCAACGCCGCGATCACCGGCGCCGGGGTGCGGGTCGGCACGACGATGCCGTACCAGCTTGCCGCCTCATAGCCGGGCAGGGTCTCCGCCAGCGCGGGGATTTCCGGCGCGGCCTGCGAGCGTTGCGTGCTGGTCACCGCCAGCGCTTTCAGGCGCCCCGAACGGATGCTCGGCAGCGCCGCCGCGAGATTGGAAAAATACATCGCCACTTCGCCGGAGAGGGTGTCGTTCAACGCCTGCGCAGTGGCGCGATAGGCGACTTTGACAATGTTCACCCCCGTCATCGTGCGCATCAGCTCGGCACTCAAGTCACTGGCGGTGCCGCGCCCCGCGGTGGCGTAGTTGAGTTTTCCGGGCGCGGCTTTGGCGAGTTCGAGCAACGCTTTCACCGAATCGGCCTTGGTCTGCGTGCCGACCACCAGCACCGTGGGAATCGTCGCCATCAGCGCCACCAGCGAGAAATCGCGCGACACATCGTAGGGCAAATCCTTAATCAGCAGCGGACTGACAATAATCGACGGCGAGGCGATCGGCATGGTGTGGCCGTCGGGCGTGGCGCGCGCGGCCAGCCCCGCGCCGATGGTGCCGGCGGCGCCGTCGCGGTTTTCGACGACGACCTGTTTGCCGAGGCTGTCGGTGAGTTTTAGCGCGAGCTGCCGCGCGACAATATCCGCCGCCGTGCCGGTGGAGAACGCCACGATGATGCGCAGCGACCGCTCGGGGAAAGTGGTTTGCGCGGTAGCGGCAGTGGTCGTGCAGAACAACAAGGTCATCCAGCCGATTCGATCACGCAGGCGACTACGCATGTTTTACTCCGGGTAAGCGGGAACAACAGGCACCACACGACGGCTATAATTGTAGCCCCTTCTCCTTTCTCACGTCCCTGCGAGGAAACCATGTCCGATCGTGCCCCCACTGCTGCCGCGCAATTACGCAAACTGTTAGCCCAACCCGGTTGCGTTGTCGCACCCGGTGTTGCTGATGCCTTCGGCGCAAGGCTGGTGAAGCTCGAAGGCTTTCAAGCGGTTTACATGACGGGCTTCGGTACCAGCCTCACGCGGCTGGGTATGCCCGATGTGGGCTTGCTCACCGCCACTGAGATGATCGACAACGCCAGCCGTATTGTTGATGCCTCTGAGCTGCCGCTGATCGCCGATGCCGACACCGGCTACGGTAACCCGATCAACACGCGGCGCACCATCCGCGATTACGAAAAAGCGGGTGTCGCGGGTGTGCATATCGAAGATCAGGCGTGGCCCAAGCGCTGCGGACATCTGGCGGGCAAGCGCGTGATTCCCACGGTGGAAATGGTCGCCAAGATCAAGGCCGCGTGCGACGCACGTAGGGATAGTGATTTCGTGATTATCACGCGCACCGATGCGATTGCGGTCGAAGGGCTGGAAGCCGCGCTGGAGCGCGGCGAGCGTTATCGCGAAGCGGGCGCCGATATGTTATTCATTGAAGCGCCGGTGGGGCGCGAGCAGGTGGAGGTTGTCTCCAAACGCTTCAAAGGCGTGCCGCTGCTCTACAACATGGCCGCGAGCGGCAAGACGCCGGATCTGCCTGCGGATGAACTCGGCCGGCTCGGTTTCAAACTTTCGATTTATCCGAACTGGATGATCCTCGCGGCGATACCGGCGATGCAAAACGCGCTGCGTGAGTTGAAAAAGTCCGGCTCCATCGCGGGCCTGCGCGCTCACGCGGCGACCTTCAAGCAGTTCACTGAAATCGCCGGCCTGCCTGAAATACAAAAACTCGAAGAAAAATACGGCGTGCCGGAAGACCAGCGGGCAAGCCTGTGAACTACCAACTCAGCCTGTACAAAGACGAAGCCGCGCCGCAGGCAGCGCTGCATCTGCCCGCGGGCAACTGCCTACGCGCTGTTTACGTCATCCACGGCGGCTTGCGCGTGCGTGCCGGTAACTTCAGCGGCGTGCTCGGCGGCAACAGCGCGTTTCACGCCATCGGCGACATGCCGCTTTCGGCGGGGCATCTGGTGACTTGGGCGTTGCGCTGGGAACTGGCGCGCGCGGGCGCGCCCGATGCGATTGCCACGGGCGAGGGCGTCACCAGCAAAAAATTGCTGACCGCAGCGATGCAACTGGATCCAGACAAGGATTATCTGCTGCGCTGCGACCGCGTGGATTTCCCGCCGCACGGCGAGGCGCTGACGCATACGCATCGCGGCGGCGGCATCCGTTGCCTGCTCGCGGGCGGCATTGATATCCACACCAACAACGCCGTGCATCGGTACGCACCGCTGGAGCCGTGGTATGAAGCTGGGCCTGAGCCGGTGTACGCCAAAGTCGCGCCGACGATGGCTTCGGGCTTTGCGCGGGTAATGATTCTGCCGCGAGAGTTGCTGGGTAAATCGTCGATCACGTATGTCAACGCCGACGATCTGAACAAACGCAAAAACCAGAAGTATCAGGTGTTTATCGACACGCCGATTGCGCTGCCGGGGTGAGAAGATGCCACAGGAGAAAATCACCATGATAAAAATGGCACTCACACTCGCGCTGGCGTTGACGTTATCTGCCACGGCGCACGCGCAATCCGCTTCGACAGGCTCAGGGCAGGCCTACCCCGCCAAAACCATCCGCATCGTCGTGCCCTTCGCGCCCGGCGGCAACGTGGACATTAACGCGCGCGCGGTGGCACCGGGGCTCACTGAATTGCTCGGTCAGCCGGTGGTGGTGGATAACCGCGCGGGCGCGGGCGGCATGATCGGCGGTGAGATCGTCGCCAAGGCCGCGCCGGATGGTTACACGCTGCTGATGGCGTCGAACTCGGTTTACAGCGTCGCGCCGCATGTGTTCGCCAAACCGCTGTATCACCCAGTGCGTGATTTTGCCGCGATATCGGGCATCAGCAATGTGCCGTTCGTGCTGATTTCGCATCCGTCGGTGCCGGCGAAAAACTTCCGCGAATTCGTGGCGCTGGTCAAAACCAAGCCGGGGCAAATGACCATGGCGACGGCGGGCACCGGCACGTCTAACCATCTGGTGGGCGAGTTGATACAAATGAGCGCGGGCATCCGCATGACTGGCGTACCGTATAAAGGCAGCGGTCCCGCGCTGATCGATCTGCTGGGCGGGCAAGTGGATTCGCATGTCGATCAGCTCACCGCGTCGATGGGCCACATCCGCTCCGGAAAAATTCGTGCGCTGGCGGTGACCACCGACAAGCGCGCGCCGCTGCTGCCCGATGTGCCCACGCTCGCCGAGCAAGGGCTGAAAGGTTTTGACGCGACCACCATTACCGGATTGCTCGCGCCCGCTGCAACGCCGAAAGACATCCTTGATCGCGTGCATGGCGCGATTGTGAAAATCACCGCGCAACCAACGATTCGTGATCGCTTTGCCGCATTGGGCGCAACCACGGTGGGCAGTTCGCCTGCGGCATTCGGCGAGTACATCAGGCAGGACTACGCCAAAATGCAAAAAGTGGTGAAAGACGCCAACATCAACGCGAATTAGAAATTAAATATTGTTTAAAAACAAATACTTATGGAATTTAAACCCACCGCTGCCGCGCCGCTCTGCGTAGGCCCCGACCCACACCCGCGTAAGCCTGCGTTCACCATGCCCGTGGGCACGACCGACACACACTTTCATATTTTCGGGCCGATGGCGCAGTACGGCTTTTCCGAAAAGCGCATCTACACGCCGCCCGATGCGCTGCTCGCCGATTGGCAGCGGCTCGCCAACACGCTCGGCGTGGCGCGCGGCGTGATTGTGCAGCCCTCGGTGTACGGCACCGATAACTCGGTGACACTGGCGAATCTGAAAGCCATGAACGG
>JAYVQD010000494.1:0-4079 GCA_043777275.1 Nitrosomonadales bacterium | reverse complement strand
AGGAAGAACACACATGGAATCCCATTCCGTCACCCGCGATGATTTTGCCAAAACCAAAGGCTACGGACGCATTCATTACCGCGAAGCGGGCAAGGGTCCAGTGCTGATGTTGATGCACACCAATGGCGGCTCTGCGCATCAATACGAAACGATTGCGCCGCTGCTGGCCAAACACTTTCGTGTGATTTCATGGGATATGCCGGGCCACGGCGACTCCGATCGCATCCAGCGCCACTTCAGCATCGAAGACCACGCCAAAGCACTGGCCGCGCTGATGACCGCACTCAAGATCAAGGCCGCGCATATCAGCGGCGCTTCGGTGGGCGGCAGCGTCACCGTCGCATTTGCGAGTCTGTTCCCCACCCGCACGCTGACGGCGGTGCCGGTGGAAACGCCCTGCCGCAACCCTGACGAATGGGGCGCGAATTGGCACCACACCGAGGGCAACTTCGGCCTGCCGATGCAAACCGTTGCACAGATCAAAGAGCGCGTTGCCGTGGTGGATGCTGCATTGGAGCAGCGCTGGAACATCGACCGCTGCAAAGCCGGCGCGTGGGCCATGGTGGACGTGATGTGGGGCATCCGCGAATTTAATGCGGTGGCCGCCGCGAAAAAAATCAAAAAACCGATGATGCTCGTCTACGGCAGAAAAGGCCCGACCATAGCGCTCAAGGACCGGCTGACCGGCGCCGCGCCCAAAGCCAAACTCGCCGTGATGGAGAACTCCGGCCACTTCCCGATGCTGGATGAGCCGTCGGCGTTTGCTTCGCTCTACATCAAGTTTTGCGGTGGAAAATAATCGTTTAAAAACAAATAGTTAAATAAATCGACGCTGGCTATCGTCAGCGCCGTTTTTTACGCCACGCGCAACGCGTCATGCTGAATAAAATCATCGCCACACTCGATCAGGCCGTCGCCGACATCCCCGACGGCGCGACCATTATGATCGGCGGCTTTGGTGATGCGGGCATGCCCGAGGGGTTGGTGCAGGCGCTGATTCGACATCATGCCAAAGACCTCACCCTGATCTCCAACCATGCCGGGCGTGGCGAAACCGGCGCAGCACAGTTGATCCGGCAAGAGCGAGTTCGCAAAATGGTATGCAGCTTTCCGACGGCTAAATCCGCCGTCGTCTTGAGCGAATTTTTACGCGTCGGCAAAATCGAACTGGAACTCGTGCCGCAAGGCACGCTCGCCGAACGCATACGCGCAGGCGGCTCCGGCATCGAAGCCTTCTACACACCCACCGGCTACGGCACCGAAATCGCCGAAGGCAAACCCACCATGACGCTCGATGGCATCGACTGCATACTCGAACGCGCGCTCAAAGCAGACTACGCGTTCGTGCGCGCCCAACAGGGCGACCGTTGGGGCAATCTGATCTATAACCAATCGTCGCGCAATTTCAATCCGCCGATGGCGATGGCGGGCCGCTGCACCATCGCCGAAGTGGATGACATCGTTGAACTGGGCACGATCCCGCCCGAACAAGTGGTGACCCCCGGTATCTTCGTGCAGCGCGTGGTCAAAACAGAAGGTGCGGCATGAGCGCGAGCAAACAGCCGCTCACCCGCGAACAAATCGCGAAACGCATCGCGCAGGATTTACCCGATGGCTGCTACGTCAATCTCGGCATCGGCATCCCCACGCTGTGCGGCAACTATATTCCGCACGACCGCGAAGTCATCCTGCACAGCGAAAACGGCGTGCTCGGCTACGGCCCCAAACCTGCGCCTGGCCGCGAAGACCCGAACCTCATCAACGCCGGCAAGGAATTCATCACGCTGTTGCCCGGCGGCAGCTTCAGCCATCAAGCCGATTCGTTCTCCATGACACGCGGGCGGCATGTGGATTTCGCCGTGCTCGGCGGTATGCAAGTGTCCGCGCGCGGCGACCTCGCCAACTGGAAAGTGCCCGGCGCGCCGATGGGCGCCATCGGCGGCGCGATGGACATCGCCAGCGGCGCCAAGCAGGTTTTTGTGGCCATGACACACGTCACCAACAAAAATGCGCCGAAAATCGTCAATCAGCTTACGTATCCGGTGACCGCGTTGAAATGCGTGACGCGGATTTTTACCGACTTGGCGGTGATTGATGTCACGCCGGGTGGATTGGTATTGCGGGAAGTTGCGCCGGGGTTTACGGTTGAAGATGTACAGGGGAAGACGGAGCCGAGGCTTGCGGTGACCACGGCGTTGCGGGAGATTACGGCGTAACGTTCAATTGCCTGCCGTAGTAGGCGAGATGATGCGGGATGACGCGCCTTACTGCGGCGTCAAACCCGCATCGCGCACCAGCTTGCCGAACTTGGCGGACTCGCGCTTGATAAGCTCGGCGAAATATTCAGGCGGCTCGGACGGAATATCCAGCCCGGCCGATAGCAACTTTTCACGCACATCGGGCAGTGCCGTGGCGCGGTTAATCTCGGCATTGTGCAGCGTGACGATCTCACGCTGCACGGCGGCAGGGGCGACGAATCCGTACCAGCCGCGCATGTCGTAGCCCGGCACGGTTTCTGCCAGCGTGGGCACTTGCGGCAGCAGCGGCACTCGCGTGGGGTTGGTAATCGCCAGGCGCATGCGGCCTGAGCGAATGTGCGGCGCGAATGCGGTGTACGAGGACATCGACAACTCGACTTGCCCGCTGATGAGATCGGACACAATCGCCGCCGAACCTTTGTACGCCACGTGCACAAAACGCGCACCGCTTTGCAGACGCAGCAACTCGAACGACAGATGCTGAAAACCCAATTCGCTGCCCGACGTGGCGGTAAGCTTGTTCGGATGCGCACGCCCATAGGCGATCAGTTCCTTTGCCGTTTTAAACGGCGTGCCCGGATGCACCACCAGCGCGGAGTAACTGGTTGCCACCACCGCGACCGGCGCAAAATCCTTCAGCGGGTCGTAGCGCGGATTTTTGTAGGTATGCGGCGTGATCGCGAGATTGGTGCCCCATGGAAATCGTGTAACCGTCGGGTGCGGCGCGCGCCGCGAGCTCCAGCCCCAGTTGCCCCGCCGCGCCCGGACGATTATTGACAATAAACTGCCGTCCCAGACGCTCACCCACTTTCGCCCCGATCTGGCGCGCCAGTATGTCTGCCGTACCGCCCACGCCGTTGGGGCAAATCACGCGCACGGTTTTCGCGGGATAGGCCTGCGCGCCGGCAACACCCGCACTCATCACGGCAAATAAGCCGGTCACAGTCGCACAATACCGGTTCTCTGGTTCACCCGTTCACTTGTTCACGTCCGCGCGCACGAAATCACTCGATCCGCATGCCCGTGTCGCGCGCGAGCTTGGCCTTCTTGTCGAACTCGGTCTTGATATAAGCGGTAAAGTCGCCGGGCGCGGCGCTGGCGGTGAGCTCGATGCCGCGTTCGATGTAACGCTTGCGCAGTTCGGGAAGACGCACGATACGCGAGACTTCGGTTTGCAGTCGCGTCAGCGCCTCGCGCGGCGTGCCCGCCGGCGCGATCAATCCGTTAAAGGTGATTTCCTCGTAGCCCTTGAGGCCCGATTCGTCAATCGTCGGCACCTCGGGAAACAGCGGCGAACGCTTCAGGCTGGTGACACCCAGCGCGCGCAGCCGGCCGCTATCGACATAAGCCTTGGAGGTGCTCACCTGATCGAACATGATTTGCACGTTGCCGGCGATCACATCGACGATGGTCGCCGCGTTGCCTTTGTACGGTACGTGCAGCATTTTGATACCGGATTGCTGACCCAGGAGTTCCGCCGCGATGTGCCCGGTGCTGCCCGCGCCGGAAGTGCCATATGCCAGTTGCCCCGGCTGCGCGCGGCCCAGCGCAATCAGATCCTTGACGCTGCGCGCCGGCAAAGACGGGGTGACCACCAGCACCATCGGCACCAGACAGGTAAGCGAGACGCCGGTGAAATCTTTCAGTGCGTCGTAACCGGGATTTTTCATCAGCGAAGGCACCGTGGCAAAGGTGTTGGCAATCGCCAGCAGCGTGTAGCCGTCGGCGGGCGCCTTCGCCACGAACTGCGTGCCAACGAGGCTGCTGGCGCCGGGACGGTTTTCGACGATCACCTGATGACCAAACGTTTCGCCCATCGGC
>JAYVQD010000493.1:0-4081 GCA_043777275.1 Nitrosomonadales bacterium | reverse complement strand
TTCCCGGCGCAGACGCTGTCGCGCAAGCGTTTCCGTCGCGTGCAGTGCGGATTGTTTCCGGCTTCGCGCCCGGCGGCGCCACTGACGTTGCCGCGCGCGCGGTATCGCAACGAATGAGCGAGTCGCTCGGCCAGCCGGTGGTGGTGGAAAATCGCCCCGGCGCTGCGGGCATCATCGCCGCCGAGATGGTCGCGCGCGCAACACCCGACGGGCATGTAATGTATCTGGCGAACGCCACGCTCGGCGCGCCGACGCTGTTTGCCAGGCTGCCGTTCGACATCATGAAGGATTTCGGCTTTGTGTCGCTGATCGGCATGGGCGCTTCGGCGCTGGTGGTGCATCCATCGGTGCCAGCAAAGAGTATCAAGGAATTGATCGCGCTGGCGCGCGCGCATCCGGGCAAGCTGAATTACGCTTCCGGCGGCACCGGCAACATCACGCATTTGCAGATGGAGCTGTTTGTGTCGATGGCCAAACTCAGCATGGTGCATGTGCCGTACAAGGGCGGCGCGCCATCGACGATCGCCACCATCAGCGGCGAAGCGCAACTCATGTTCAGCTCGCTGGCAACCACACTGTCACCGATTGAGCAGGGCAGGCTGCGCGCGCTGGCGGTATCCACGCCGAAACGCAGCGCCGCGCTGCCGCAAGTGCCCACGGTGCATGAAGCCGGACTGCCGGGCTACGAAGCCAGCTCGTGGTACGGTTTGATCGTGCCGGTTGCCACGCCGCCGGCGATTCTTGCGCGCCTCTCCAACGACACGATCAAGGCGCTGGAATTTAACGATGTGAAGGAACGCCTCTCGAGTCAGGGCATCGTGCCGGCGGTTGGCGGCACGGAGGAATTTCGCAAGTACATCGCGGCGGAAATTCCCAAGTGGGCGAAAGTGATCCGCGAAGCGAAGATTCCGCCGCAGTAAGAAGTTGTAGGGTGCGCATTGCGCACGCGTTGCATGGTTAATCGGTGCGCGGTGCGCACCCTACCCAATGTCAGGACAGTACAAAGGATTTCCAATGAATCAAAAAATAGGCGTCATCAGCCCCGAAGGTCTGCCACAGCGGGTGAGCAACCGCGCCAGCCGTCACCTCGACACGCTCGAAGGCAAAACCATCGGCGAGGTCTACAACAACCACTTCAAGGGCGAGCTGATGTTTCAGACCTATCGCCGCTTGTTCAAAGAAAAATTTCCCGGCATCAAGATCATTCCCTATGACAAGTTTCCGATTGTTTATGTCGGCGGTGATCCGCTGTCGCAGAAGCAAACCGCCAAAGACATCGCGGCGCTGGCCAAAGAATGGGAGGTGGACGCCATCATCACCGGCAACGGGGGATGAGGCACCTGCACCCCGTCCTCGGTGAGGCCGGCAGCAGAAGCAGAAAAGGCAGGCATCCCTGCCGTGGTGGTCACCACCACGGGGTTTACCAACATAGCCAGGGCCATCGGCAAGTCTGAAGGCATTAGCGATTTGCGGGTGGCGGAGTATCCGGGCGCGGTGGGCGTGCATGCGGCAGCGCTGGTGGAAAAAAATGTCGAGACGGTGCTGTTCGACAGAATTGTTAATTGTTTGACGCAGCCGCGCGCCGGTGAAATGCCATCGGCGGTGAGTGAGCGGCGTGGCGACGAGATGGTGTTTGAAGGCACGTTTGAAGAAATCAACGAGCACTTCAAGGCGCAGCAGTGGTCGGATGAATTGCCTATCGTTCCGCCGACGCCGGAGCGCGTTGCAGCGTTTCTGAAATATACGAACCGCAAGCCTGACGAGCAGGTCGCCGTGCTGCCGCAGGCGAATCTCGCGGCAACCCCGCGCAACATTGCCGCCAACGCGGTGATGGCCGGCTGCAAGCCGGAGATGATGCCGGTGCTGATCGCGGCGGTGGAGGCGATTGCGGATAACGCCTATAACCTCAACAACATCGGCAGCACCTGGGGCGTGCTGCCGTTTCTGCTGATTAACGGGCCTGCGGCCAAAAAGCTTGGTATCGAAAACGGCGCGCAATTGGTCAATCGCGGCGCCAACCCTGCGTTGGGCCGCGCGCTGGGGCTGATTATTAAAAACATCGCGGGCTACAAGCTCGGCAGCAGTTACATGGGCACGTTTGGTTATCCGATGAATTTTGTCATCGCTGAAAACGAGGACGAATGTCCATGGGCGCCGTACCACGTCGAGCGTGGCTTTGACAAACACGACAGCACAGTCACCGCTTGCGGTACGGTGACATGGGGCTGGCCGCCGGCGATTTACGGTACGGCGGATAAATCCGCGGCCGAGAGCGCGCTTGAAATGCTCAGCATCGAAGTCACCAAGAAGCCCTGCCTCGCGCGGCTGGTGGAACGCGGGCCCAAGGGTTTCAGAAACATGATTACCATTCTGCTTGCGCCGCCGGTCGCCAAGGCGCTGGCCAGCGCGGGCTACTCCAAGCAAATGATCCGCGAACACGTGTACGAGCATGCGCGCGTGACGTACAAGGAACTGGAATTCCTGATCGAGTACGGGCACTCCGAGGCGTTTAAAATTCCTGACATGGTTGAACGCGGCTTGCTGTCGAAGGAGTATCTGGTGAACGAAAATGACCTGGTGCGCGTGCTGCCCAGCCCGGATGTGATTAACATCGTGGTGTGCGGCGACCCCGACCGCAATCGCGCGATGGTGCTGTGGGGCGGGTATGTGAGTCCGGTCACCAAAAGAATCGAATTTCCCGCATCATAAAAAACTGTTTAAAAACAAATACTTATGAAAATAGAGCGCATAGAGATTTTTGTCACTGAACTGCCGGTGCGGGTGCAGCGCATTTTTTCCAGCGGCGCGTACGATACCGGCCCCGCCGATCAAATTCTCGGCAAGCCGGTGCTGGTGAAAATTTTTGCCGAGGGTGTGGTGGGCTTTGGTCAGATACGCCCGATCACGCCAGGTCATTTTTTGGCCGACACCACGCAGGGCATGGTGGCCGCAATCAAAGAAATCTACGGCAAAAACCTGATCGGCAAATCCATCTTCGACATAGCATCGGCCAACGAAATGTTTGATCTGCGCCTCGCCGGTAATCCGTGCGCGCGCGCCGCGCTCGACATCGCGCTGCATGATGCGATGGGCAAGGCGCTCAACGTGCCGGTGCATCAACTGATCGGCGGTACGTGTCAGCCGCGCATTCCGCTCGAATGGTCGGTGAGCCTCGCCAACGATGTGCAGACCATCGTTAACGAGGCGAAGCGTGCGGTCGATGAATTCGGCATCAAGGTGCTGTGTATCAAAGCGGCCGACCGGCGTGGATGGCGTCAGGACGTGAAACATTTCGCAGCGGTGCGCAAAGCCGTCGGTGACGATGTGGTGATCGGCGTAGATCCCAACACCGGCTGGAGCATGGCGGATGCGCTTGCCGCGACGCACGCACTGCGTGAATTCGATCTCGGTTATATCGAACAGCCCATCGAGCGGCGCGATCTCAAAGGCATGGCTGAAATTCGCCGGCAGGCCATGGGCATCCCGGTGATGGCTGACGAAGCCTTGTTTACCGTGCAGGACGCTTATGCCATTGCCGAAGCGCGGGCAGCCGATGCGTATTGCATCAAGTTGTACAAGATCGGCGGTCTCACGCCGGCAAAAAAAATCGCCGCCATTGCCGAGGCCGCGAACATTCAATTGAATTGCGGCGGGCTCGCCGTGCAATGCCAACTCGAAGCGGCTGCCGGTGCGCATTTTTATGCCAGTACGCCGCAAAAACGCATGATGGGCGCGGCGGAGTTTGTGTTCGGCCTGAACACCATCGGCCCTGACCCCATCGTGCCGGTGACGGATTTCGTGGTGAAGGATGGCCACGTGCATGTGCCCACCGGGCCGGGCCTGGGTATCACCGTCGATGAAGCGGCGTTGAAAAAACACACGTTGCTGCACGAGGTGGTGCGCTAAACCATGACCATAAAAATACGCAAAATCGAAGCCCGAGACCAAGCGCGCTGGCGCGTGCTGTGGGACGGCTATTGCCGCTTTTACGAGCGTGATGTTTCCGAGTCGATCACCGCGCACACGTGGGCGCGCATCATGGATTTCGCGTCGCCGGTGAACGCAATTGTGGCGGAAGATG
>JAYVQD010000492.1:0-4086 GCA_043777275.1 Nitrosomonadales bacterium | reverse complement strand
CCAGAATCTTGAACATCAGCACCCCATCTATTGGCTTGGCGCCGGCGTTGCTTTTGCGGGCTTTCTCATGCACGCGATTCAAACTGGCGCGAAACGCTTCCCAGTCTATCTGCTCGTTCAGTCCCACCAGCGGGTCGCCCATTTCAGTCAGCTTGACGCTGCGCTCGTGAAGGTCGAGAAAACTCGGTTGTAGGCGTATGGGCATTTGTTCTGGCACCGCGTCAGGGATTTAACCTTACAACGTACATTGCCTTACCTCGTTTACAATGGGATGCTATTTTTAGAGGCGCCCGTAAAGCGCATCCTCGCACGCTTCATCGGCCAGATTGAACCAATTAGCCAACACATACGAAGCATGCGTTCAATGCCAATCGGCGGGCGGCCACCACCAGCCTTCGGGTAGGGGTTCCATGCGCGCCAGAAACGCCGCCTTGCGGGTGGCTCTGCTGTGCTTTTCACATCCGCTCGCCGCTGCCAGTGTCAGTTGTTTCACGTCTTGTCTCGTCACATTCGAATACGCATTCTCAATAGCAACGTACAACCGTTGTTCGCGTTTACACAGAATTCGCAGACTTATTCAGTGTTTCCTATGTAATTATGGAATTTCATTCCACGAATTGCATGGATAGTATTGCGGCAAAAAGGCTACCGGGAACGCCTTTCCGCTAACCGCGTTCAAACCGCCGATACTGAATCGCTTCGGCCACATGCGCTGCACTGATCGTCGCCACCCCCGCCAGATCGGCAATGGTGCGCGCCACCTTGAGGATGCGGTGATACGCGCGCGCGGACAATCCCATGCGGCTGATCGCCTGCTTCAATAGCGTTTCGCCTTTTTCGTCGGGCACGCAGTGTTTGTCGATGTCGCGCGTGGCGAGCAAGTGGTTGGGCTTCATCTGCCGCGCGAGGGCGCGTTCGCGTGCCGCGGTAGTACGTGCGCGCACCGTTGCCGAGGTGTCGCCCCCGGTTTGCCCCTGCCGCGTCATGTCTTCCTGCGACAACGCCGGCACTTCAATTTGCAGATCAATGCGATCCAGCAGCGGGCCGGAGATACGCGAGCGATACCGCGCCACCTGATCGGGTGTGCAGCGGCACTTGCCGTTGGGGTGGCCGAGGTAGCCGCACGGGCATGGGTTCATTGCCGTCACCAGTTGAAATTGCGCCGGGAACTCCGCCTGCCGCGCCGCGCGCGAAATAACAATGCGCCCCGATTCAAGCGGCTCTCGCAACACTTCGAGCACGCTGCGCTGAAACTCCGGCAACTCATCGAGAAACAGCACGCCGTGCATCGCCATCGAAATTTCGCCTGGGCGCGGGTTACTGCCGCCGCCCACCAGCGCCACTCCGGATGCGGTGTGATGCGGCGCGCGGTAGGGGCGCTGCTTCCAGCGCGCGACATCAAAGCCCGCCGTGCCAAGCGATTGCATGGCCGCCGATTCGAGCGCCTCCTGCTGCGTCATCGGCGGTAGTATGCCCGGCAGGCGCGAAGCGAGCATGGTTTTGCCGGTGCCGGGCGGGCCGACCATCAACAGGCTGTGCCCGCCCGCGGCGGCAATCTCCAATGCGCGTTTGGCGTGCGCCTGGCCTTTGACATCCAGCAGATCGGCGTAGGTATTCTCGGTGGTGAGCGGCGCGCTGACATAAGGCGAAAGTTTCTCCTGCCCTGCCAAATGCGCGCACACCGCCAGCAGCGACGGCGCCGCATACACCGTGGCGTTTTCAACTAGTGCGGCCTCGGCGGCATTTTCCACCGGCAACATGAAGGCGCGGCCATCGTTTAACGCACCCAGCGTCATTGCCAGCGCGCCGCGCACCGGGCGCAGCGCGCCGGTTAACGCAAGCTCGCCCGCAAATTCGTATTCGTTTAATTTATTCGCAGGTATTTGCCCTGATGCCGCGAGGATGCCGAGCGCAATCGGCAAATCCAGCCGCCCCGATTCTTTGGGCAAATCAGCGGGCGCGAGATTAACGGTGATGCGCCGCATGGGGAATTCAAAGCGCGCGTTCTGCAAGGCGGCGCGCACGCGGTCTTTCGATTCCTTCACCTCGGCTTCGGGCAGGCCCACGATAGTGAAACTTGGCAAACCATTCGCCAGATGCACCTCGACGTCAACTGGCGGCGCGGCGACGCCCGCGAGGGCGCGGCTGTGGAGAACGGCTAGGGACATGGGTGTGGTAGCGGATCGATGGGAGACAGGAACTGCACTTTACCGCAAGCCCGCCGTTATGAGAAACGCTACGCGACGGATTGGTTGCAGGCGGCAATTTCGCAATTTTGTAGGTTGGCGCTGAGCTTGCGAAGCCCAACACCATGGCACGACGCGAAAGGTAAGTGATACCTGCTCGGCAGTCTTGCGATGTTGGGCTTCGCAAGCTCAGCGCCAACCTACGTGAAGTTGACTCTTGCGCCGCTGGCCGTATCAAATGCCTTCGGTCACAAACAGATTCGACTTGGTGGTTCGTTCGCGGATCACGCGCAACGGTTTGTATTCGGGAGAATCCCACCACGTCTTGAGTTGCGCCATGCTGGGAAACGCCAGCAACACAACGCGGTTGGGTGTTCGCGTGCCTTCGAGTACTTCGGTAGCGCCGCCGCGCGCCAGATAACGACCGCCGTACGCGGTGATGGTCGCGGGCACTTTTTGCTGATATTCCTTGAATCCTTCGCTGTCGATGACCTCGATGTCTGCGATGACATAGTCGGCCATGGCTGCTTTCCCCGGTGAGTAATTCTCTGTGAACACAAAACACATCGTTTCACTTCGCGCGCTCCAGCACTGCCAAGCGCGCCTCTAATTGCGTAATTTTTTCGCGCGCGCGCAACAGCACTGAGCGCTGCACATCGAATTCCTCGCGCGTCACCAGATCGAGTTTGGCGAATTGCGATTGCAGCAGCGCACGCAGGTTTTTCTGCACATCCGCGGCTGGAGTGTTTTCCAGTAACGCTTTGATTTTATTGTTTATTTCGTCCAGCACTCGGTTGTCCATGTTGATCCTTGAAGGCGGTGATGCGTGTAGTCTAACAAACCGCTGTGGCGCGATTGGTTATGATGGGCGCTGCACACTTCAGCGGAGCGGTGACTCATGCCGATGGCCCCTGTTAGCAACGGACAGCTTTATTACGAAGAAAGCGGTTCCGGTGAGCTCATCATCATGCTGCCGGGCCTCGGCCACGATCACACGTATTTTGCAAAGACGCTGCCGCTGATTGCGTGCGCAGGGCGCGTGGTCAAGCCCGATCCGCGCGGGCTGGGACGGTCGTCGCCGGCGGACAGTTACAGCGTAGCGCAGTGGGCGGTCGACGTGTTGGAATTAATTGCACACCTCGGCGTGCCGCGCGCGCATCTGGTCGGCTCATCGCTGGGCGCGTGCGTGTGCCTGCAGGCGGCGCTGGATGACCCTGCGCGGGTGGCGTCGCTGACGCTGGTGGCGGGCTTTTCGGAGGTCGATCCGCTGCTGGAAATGAATTTTCGCACGCGTTTGAAAATTCTCGATGAGGTCGGGCTGGGTGATCTCATGGCGAGCCATGTGTCGATGGGGACATTGGGGCGCACCTTTCTCGCCACCGCCGAGGGCCGCGCGCAGATGGAAAAGTTGTTTGCTTCGGTGCGTAAAAATTCGCCGCAGCGGTATCGCGCGTTCATTGAAACCATACTGCGCTTTGGCCGTTGCGAGCCGGATCAGGCGAGAAGCCCCACGCTCACCGCTCGCATCGATGAAATACGCGCGCCGACACGGGTGATCTGCGGCGCGGAGGACATCATGACGCCGCCCGCGCTGTCGGAACAAATGGCGCAGCGGATACCGGGGGCGGAGTTGCGCGTGATTGCAAACTGCGGGCATATTACGTTTACGGAGCAGCCGGTTGAATCGGCACGCTTGATTGTGAAGTTTTTGGGTGGGGTGATGAAGGCTTAATTTTTTTCAAAGGCAGGTCATATGTTGAATTGGCGCGTTGTGGTGGGAGGGCTTGCTCCCCTCACCCTAGCCCTTGTATGTCCCAGAATAGCGTTGTTGTAGTAGTTTGGGGAAGCATCAGATCGTAAAGCCCAGGTACTGCGCTGTGAGAGGTAAGTACGCGGGAGA
>JAYVQD010000491.1:0-16124 GCA_043777275.1 Nitrosomonadales bacterium | reverse complement strand
CCGACACGCCGGGCGGCGCGATTTTCCAGAACTCGGTTTCCATGGTGGTATTGATCGAGGGAACCAGCAAGCCTATGCGTCCGCGCCATCCGTACATGATTGTCTCCTATTACGTTAGTTTGGTAATTCAGCACGCCGCGTAAGCTTTGCTACTAGCTTTATAGCAGGCATGCCCTCCACAATTCCGGTCAAAGTTACGTTTTGGGCGTCAACCGGACCTTCAAAAATACCTACATATTCATTAAGCCCCGTAACCGATGACATGCCCAGAACATCTTGATACTTCGTTACGCGCACGCGAGCTTTCACTATTCCGCCTTCTACCTTTACATCACCGATAAACAAGAAACTGGAATCTCCTCCCAAAACCCTTCCATTTTCAATTACTACAACCCCACTACCTCCAAGGGGCGTCGCGTTAGCGGCAAACTGCAACGACCACAAAGCGTCAATCATGGAATATTCCTTTGTCTGTGACAGTGAGTGGATTATATGCCTCGACAGCGCTGATGTTGACATTTTACCTGGCAAGCATTTACCTCATGGTAATCACAACCTTGCCCACCACCTTGCGATCCTTCACAGTATTTAGCGCCGCGAGGTAATCCCGCATCGGATACGCCGCCATCACGTGCGGCTTTAACTTTCCCTGTTCGTACAGCGCGAACAACTGCGCATACGCCTGGCGCACCACGTCCGGCGTGCGTTCGCGGTAGTCGCTGCTTTGCAGCCCGATCAGCGAAATGTTTTTCACCAGCAGATAACCCGCCTTCACTTCGGGGATGCGCCCGCCGGCGAAGCCGATAATCACCAGCCGCCCGCACCACGCCATCACTCTGAGACAGGCATCGAACACGTCACCGCCGACGGAATCGAGCACCAGGTCAACGCCGCGCTTGCCCACCGCATCAAATACTTGCTTACGGAATGATTCACGTAAATCCGCCACGTCCGTTCGGATCACATGATCGGCGCCGTTGTCGCGTGCGACCTGCGCTTTGTCGGCGGAGCTGACTGCCGCGATCACCGTCGCGCCCATCGCTTTGGCCAGTTGCACGCACGCCAGCCCCACGCCGCCCGCAGCACCCGTGACCAGCACGGTTTCGCCGGCCTTCATCTGCGCGCGTTCCACCATCGCATTGTGCGCAGTGAGATACACCAGGCCCATCGCCGCGCCCTCTTCGAACCGCATGGTCGCGGGCATCACAAAACACAGCGCTTCGCGCACCACCGCGCGCTCGGCAAACGCGCCATGCTCGATCTGCGCCATCACGCGATCACCCACTTTCACGCGCGTGACGCCTACACCCACCGCAGCCACCACACCGGCGAGATCCTTGCCCGGCACGAACGGACGCGGCGGCAGATTCTGATAAGTGCCGCCGATCACCAGAATGTCGGGGAAATTCACGCTCGCGGCATGTACATCAATCAGCACTTCGCCTTTGCCGGGCTTGGGATCGGGGAATTCGCCGAGAGAAAGTTTTTCGAGCGGGCCGTGTTCGTTGATAATCAGCGCTTGCATTGATGTTCCGTAAGCATTTGTTTTTATTGATTTTTTAATATTTCGTTTGCGCTACCCAACGCCGGATAATCCGCTTCTGTTTTTGTGTTGCGGAACACATCCGCCACCGGCACCGGCAGCGCGGTCACCGATTTTCCGTCCACCGTGACCGTGCGATTGAATAAGCCGCGCGCTTTGAAATGCGCGTCGTTGAGCGCTTCCTGCATGGTGGCGACTACGCAGCAGCACAAATCTTTTCCGGCAAAAATGGCCTGCCATTCGGCGGCGGTTTTTTCGCGCAGGCGTTGCGCCACGGCGCGTTTGGTTGCCGCGGTGTCTTTGGCGTCGTCACGAAAATTTGCATCGAGTTGAATTGCGTCGCAAAAATTCTCCCAGAACTTTTGTTCCAGCGGCGCGGCGGCAATGAACTTGTCGTCGCGCGTGCGATAGACAAAAAATCGCGGGCTGCCGCCCGTGACCAATTCACCGCCGGGCTTGGGCCACTCGCCCGCCACCAGCCCGTTGCCCATGGCCCAATACAAAAACGTGAACAGGTTGTCGCCCATCGCAATGTCGAGCTTGCAGCCGCGCCTGCTGGTGTCGCGCGCGCGCAGCGCGAGCAGGATGTTAATCACCGCCGGATAAGTGCCGCCGCCGATATCGGCAATCAACGCGGGCGGCACGATGGGCGCGCCATCCTCGCCCGCCGCCAGCGACAGCATGCCGGATTCGGCGACATAGTTGATGTCGTGCGCGGCGACCTCGGCGCGCGGCCCGGTTTGCCCGTAGCCCGTGATCGCGCAGTAAATGATGCGCGGGTTAATCGCGCTTAAGGCGTCGTAGCCCAGGCCCAGCCGATCCATCACGCCGGGACGGAATTGCTCTACCACCACATCGGCTTCTTTAATCAGTGGCAGCAGCGACTCGCGCGCCTTCGCGTCCTTCAGATCAATGGCAATACTCTTTTTGCCACGATTCAACATGGCGAAGTTCACGCTGTCCGCGCCGAACTTAGGCTCATACGAACGCATTTCATCTCCGCGTCCGGGGCGTTCGATCTTGATGACTTCGGCGCCAGCTTCGGCAAGAATCAGCGTGGCAAGTGGGCCCGGCAGCAGGGTACTGAAATCCAGCACCTTGATGCCGGCCAGTGGTTGTTGGGTGTTGATGTCGTCCATGGTCAATCGCTGCTGTTGGAGCCGGCCGGAAACGGCGAGTCGTTCGCTGCCGGTTCGTCGTGTTGCATCACCGCGCGCGCATACGCCACGCGCGCGCGCCGCGCCGGGGCGTAAGCAGCGTCACCATAGGCTTCAAACAAATCCTGCGTTACCTGACAGTGGTATTCAAGACCTGTGCGTTCGAGCAGCGAGATCGGGCCTTCGGGGTAACCGAGGCCGAGCTTTAACGTGGTATCGAGATCGTCCGCCGTGGCCAGCCCTTGATCGAGCCGCGTCAACGCCGCGTTGAAGTACGGGCGCACCAGGCGATCGATAATGCGCCCGGCGAAATCGCCGCACAGCGCCACCTGCAAGCCCGCGCCTTCAAACACGGCTTTCGCCGCTGCGATTGCCGCATCCGTGGTGCGCGGCTGACGCACCAGCTCCACCAAGTTCGTCGGTTCCGCCGCGCCCAGCCGAAAGCGCACAAAGCCCAGCACGTTGCTGCCTTCTTCGCCGCGTGATTCGCCCGTGTGCACGCCCAGACATTCGCCGTCCAGTTCGATCAGCACGGCGATTTTTTCTGCGGCATCGCGCAATTCACTGAACGACTTTCCCGCCTCCGCACCCAGTATCAACACCACTTCGCCGTTGCGTGATGCATTTTTCAATAAGGCATGATCGTCCTCAAAGTCGTTGCTATCGCCGGTATTGATTACAGAGTATTGCATCTCAGCCCCCGAACATCGCGTTGGTTTTGTAACTGTAGAACCCCTGCCCGGTCTTGCGTCCCAACTGGCCCGCCGCGATCATGCGTTTGACCAGCGCGGGCACAGCGGCGCGCGGCTCGTGCGTGGAACTGTAGAGTGCTTCGGCCACCAGCAAATGCGTATCCAGCCCCACGAGGTCGAGCAACTCCAGCGGCCCCATCGGATACCCCAGCCCCACCTTGATCGCGCGATCAATATCGACCGGCGCCGCCACGCCCGCTTCCACCAGCCGTATCGCGTCGTTGTTAAACGGCACCAGAAAGTAATTGAGGATGAAACCGGGGTTGTCTTTGGTCTTCACCGGATGCTGCCCCAACGACTTGGCGAAATCCCACGCGGCCTGAAACGTCTCATCGCTGGTACGCAGCCCCGGCGACATTTCGATCAACTTCATCAACTGCGCCGGCAGACAAAAATGCATACCGACGAATTTTTCGTCGCGGCCTGAGCCTGCGGCAATCTCGGTGATCGACAGGGTTGACGTGTTGGAAGCAAAAATCGTTTGCGGCGGGCACGCCTGGTTCAGTTGCGCCAGCAGATCGTGCTTGACCTTGAGATTCTCGAACACCGCCTCAATCACGATATCGCACGCCGCCATGTCTTCAATGCGCGTAGTCGCAGTCAGGGTGGCGAGCATGGTATCGACCTGCTGCTGGGTGAGTTTTTTGCGCTCGACCGACTTGGCAAAAAAACCCTCGGTTTGTTTGCGCGCGCGATCCAGCGCCGCTTGCTGCGTGTCGAAGACAATGGTTTTGAACCCTGCGCGCGCCGCGACGATCGCGATGCCGGCGCCCATGGTGCCGCTGCCTGCGACGCCTACGGTTTTGATTTGATGCATTTGTTAAACCCCTTTAGCCACAGATTTACACGGATGAACGCAGATGAACCCCACCACTGTCGTTCCCGCGCAGGCGGGAACCCATAACACTGTCTCCGTTGCGAATGCATTATGGATTCCCGCCTGCGCGGGAATGACGGGCGGGTGGTTTTTAATCTGCGTTCATCTGCGTCAATCCGCGGCAAAATTTATTTCTTCAAAAAACTCCGCCCAATCACCTGTCGGTGTATCTGATTGGTGCCTTCCCAAATCTGCGTGATCTTCGCGTCGCGCATCAGCCGCTCGACACGAAAGTCCTTGATGTAGCCGTAGCCACCGTGCAGTTGCACCGCATCGGTGGTGATGCGCATTGCCACGTCGGCGGCGCGCATTTTGAGCATCGACGACTCGACACCGAAATCGGTGGCGCCGCCATCGACCATGCGCGCCACATGCCACAGCCACGCTTCGCATTGCGCGAGATCGGTCGCCATGTCGGCGAGCATGAACTGTATGCCCTGAAACTCGACGATTTTGCGGCCGGATTGCTTGCGCTCGTTAATGTAATTCACCGCATCTTCAAACGCCCCGCGCGCAATACCCAGCGCGTGTGCGGCAACGCTGGGGCGTGAGCGATTGAGCGAGGCAAGCAATATCTTCAAGCCGTCACCGGGATTACGCAGCAGGTTGGCGCGCGGCACATGGCAATTGTCAAACGCCAGCGTGGCGGTGCTGGAGGCACGCAGACCCATCTTGTCTTCTTCGCGCAGCACCTTCAAACCCGGCGTTCCTTTTTCGATCACCAGTGCAGAAATCGATGCCTTGCTATCGGCGCCATCGTTAATTTCGCTCCACTTGCCGAACACCAGCAGCAGGTCGGCGTGCGCGCCGTTAGTGATAAATGTCTTCGAGCCATTAACGATGATGCTGTCGCCGTCGGGTGTGAACGCAGTTTTCATCCCAGTCGCGTCGGAGCCTGCGGTGGGCTCGGTAATCACCAGCGAGGCCAGCGCGCCTTTCGCCACTTTTGGCAGCAGACGTTTTTTTTGCTCCTCGTTGCCGAATTCAATCAACGGCTTCATCGCATGAAAATTCGTCGCCCAGATCACGCCGGTGGACGCGCACGCTTTGCTGATCTCGCGCACGCATTCGAGATACGCGGCATACGACAGTGACGCACCGCCATACGCTTCAGGCACGAACATCGCGTTCAGACCCAGCGCGTTGATGGCTTTGACGTTGTCCCACGGAAATTCGCCGCTGCGGTCGTAGGCCGCGGCGCGCGGCGCGATCTGGTCGCGCGCGAGTGTGCGCACGGCGTCGATCAGCATGCGTTCTTCGTTGCTGAATGCGACGCTGTGATCGAGATGCTCAAAAACCCTCATGGGCACGCCTATAAATTATTGTTTAAAAACAAATGCTTACTAATGCGCTATACCTTGACCGCCATCAATGTAAATGGTCTCGCCATTCAGGAACGGAATGTCCTCGCTGAATATCGCCGCCACCAATCTGGCGATGTCGTCCGGCGTGCCGTGCTTGCCGCCGGGGATGCGCTTGGCGAGAAACTCGCGCAGCGGCCCCTGGAATGCATCGCGATTCAAATCCGTTTCGATGTAACCCGGTGCAACATCCAGCACGCGGATGCCTTTGCTCGCCCACTCGACTGCGAGACAGCGCGTGATCGCCCCCACCGCCGCCTTCGACGCACAGTAGGCGACGTTGCGCTTGACGCCGATTTTGTCGAAGAACGAACCGATGTTGACAATGATGCCGCCGCCCGCTTTAACCAGATGCGGATACACCTCGCGGCAGGCCGTGAACACGGCCGTGGCGTTGGTGCTCATCACCTGATTGTAGACATCGAGCGTCAGTTTATCGCTGGGCGCATCAAGGTGTATGCCTGCGTTGTTGACGATGCCGTGAATCGCGCCGGTTTTGGCCGCCACTTCGGCGAGTGCGTGTTTAACGCTGGCTTCATCGGTGACATCGCATTTTGCATTGACGAAATTTGACGTGAATTCGGCGGGCACGGTGACTTCCGGGCCTGCGCCCTTGCGCGTCAGACACGCTACCGTATAGCCGCGCTGCGCTAGTTCGAGCGCGATGGTGGCGCCGATACCTCGGCTGGCGCCGGTGACTGCGATAGTTTTGTTATGCATCACGAAACTTTGGTTTGCGTTTTTCGGCAAATGCCGCCATACCTTCGGCGGCATCCTGCGTCTGAAACGCCAACGTCCCCAGATCGGTTTCGATTTTCAGTCCCTCGTGCAACGGTGTTTCGCCTGCGCGCTTCACGGCGTCACGCGCAAAGCGCAACACCGGCAAACTGTAGCCGGAGAACTCGCGCGCGAAAGCGACGCCTGCCGCCACCGCGTCGCCATCGATCAGGCGGTTCACCAAGCCAATGCGCAGCGCTTCTTCGGCATCCACCGTGCGCCCGGTCATCACCATTTCCAGCGCGCGCGCTTCGCCCACCACGCGCGGCAGGCGCTGCGTGCCGCCGTAGCCGGGGATCAGACCGAGCTTGATTTCGGGCGTGCCCATTTTGGCGTTGCGGGTGGCGAGGCGAAAGGTGCAGGCGAGCGCGAGTTCCATACCACCGCCGAAGGCATAGCCGTTGATGACCGCGATTGACGGCATCGGCAGCGTGTCGAGTTTCGCAAACGTAGCCTGGCCGAGTTCGCCGCCCTGCTTTTGCGCCATCAGGCTGCGGCCCTGGAGTTCCTTGATGTCTGCGCCGGCACAGAACGCCTTGGGGCCGGCACCGGTGATGATGAGTGCTCGTGCATTGCTTTTTGCCACTTCATCGAGGCGTGCGGCGAGGTCGCTAATCAGCGCCATGGACAGCGCGTTCAACGCGTCGGGGCGATTGAGTGTGAGTAGTGCGAATTCTTCTACGCGTGTAAATTCAATGGCCATGATGTTGTGTCGGTATTTCTATCAGGTTGCAAGATGGGTTTCACCCAGCCTTGTATGATCCCAAACATTGAAGTGTTGTGCAGGCAAATGAGTGCAATGGTTTGTTCACTGAGGAAGCCGTCCTATCCTGAAGACAGTTATTGCATTGCAATGCTGAGCTTGCGTGTAGATTGGCTCCCCGCCCTATTCGCCCATACCGTTGAGTATCCCAGGCTTCCAGCTTGTATACGCAAGGCAGGCAGGCGCATGTGCAGAGTCAGGGAACCGGTAAGCATTTTACGTCAACTCACTATCCTTATCATCATGTCAAAAACCAAATCACCCGTAGCTGCTTCACCCACACTATTCGCCGGCATCGATGTTGGCGCCGAAGAACTGGTGCTCCATAAACAATTGCAACTACTCCGCCTTAACCCCCGCCTGCTTCACCACTTTGCCCCACAGCGCGTAATCGGCGCGGATCTGCTTATCGAACTCCGCCGGCGCGGTGGGCGATGGCGTCATGCCCAACGCCTCAATGCGGCTGCGCACATCCGGCATTTGCAGCGCGCGCACGATGCCGCTGTTCAACGCGTTGATGATCGGGCGCGGCGTGGCGGCGGGCGCGACCATGCCGTACCACTCGATGACGTTGGCGAATTCGGGAAAGCCCGCTTCCGCCGCCGTGGGCACCTCGCGCAGGGCGTCGATGCGGGTTGCGCCGATGATGCCGATGGCGCGCAGCTTGCCGGCTTTGACATGCGGCACCACCGAGGTCGGGTTGGAAATCATGGTGTTGATGTTGCCGCCCAGCAAATCCAGCACCGCCGGGCCCGCGCCCTTGTAGGGGATGTGCGTCATGTTCACGCCCGCCGACAGTTTGAACAGCTCGCCCGCCAAATGCTGCAGCGATGCGCTGGAGGCAAACGTGACTTTGCCCGGATTTTGTTTGGCGTACGCCGCCAGTTCCTTCAATGAGTTTGCCGGCAGCGACGGATGCGCGGTCAAAATCATCGGCTGCTGCGTGAGCCGCGTGATCGCGGAAAAATCGCGCAGCGTGTCGTAGCCGACCTCGCCGTAAATATGCGGGTTCACCGCCAGCGGCCCGGAAAAGCCGAACAAAATGGTGTAGCCGTCGGCTGCGGATTTCGCCGCCAGCGCCGAGGCAAGACTGCCCTGCACGCCGCCGCGATTGTCGATGATGACTTGCTGTTTCCACATCTCAATGAGCTTGGGTGCGACGATGCGCGACACGGCGTCAGTGCCGCCGCCGGGCGGCGCGGGCACGATCCAGCGTATGGGGCGATTCGGAAAACTGTCCTGCGCCAGCGTTGGCATCGCACTGGCAAGCAAAGCACAAAACCCTGTTTTTATAAACGGCTTCATTGCATCCTCCTCAGGAAACCAGAATGGTTGCAACGAGTATACTCGCAGGCAGTTTAACTATAGCTGGAGTAGCAATGCCTGCCACACTCAAAGGAAAAACCGCGCTGGTCACCGGCTCCACCGGCGGCATCGGCGAAGCCTTCGCGCGCGCCTTCGCGGCGGAAGGCTGCAACGTGATGATGAACGGTTTGGGCGAACCTGCCGCGATTGAAAAACTGCGTGCCTCCATCGCGCAGGAGCACGGCGTGAAAGTCGCGTATCACGGCGCCGACGTCGGCGTTCCCGCGCAGATCGAAGCCATGGTGCGCGAAACCGAACAACAACTCGGTCTCGTCGATATTCTGGTCAACAACGCCGTGGTGCGCCACTACCACAAGGTTGAAGATTTCCCCGTGGAAGAATGGGATCGCGCGATCGCCGTCGATTTATCGGCGGCGTTTCACACCATCCGTCTGACGATGCGCGGCATGAAACAACGCGGCTGGGGACGCATTATCAATATGTCGTCCATCCATGGCCGCATGGCGGTACCCAACCGTGTGGATTACGTCACCGCCAAACACGCGCTGATCGGCATGACCCGCGGCATTGCACTCGAATGCGCGGAAACGGGCGTCACCATCAACGCGCTGATGCCGGGCTGGGTGCTCACACCGCACGCCGAAGGACAAATCTCGCGCCAGATGGCGGCCACCGGCGACAGCCGCGAAAAAGCGCTGCACACCCTGATGAGCGTGCGTCAGCCCAGCCAGCGTCCGATCATGCCGTCGGACATCGCCGCGTTCGGCGTATTTTTATGCAGCGGCCCCGGCGCGCATATCAATGGCGCGTCGCTACCGATGGATGGCGCGTGGCAGACCGGTTTTATGGTGACGACCGGAAATTCAAAGTAATATAACTATTTGTTTTTAAACACTATTTTATGAATACCATTCCCACCTTCACCACCCACGGTGTTGCCATACCCAAACTCGGCTTCGGCACCTCGCGCATGGGCGACTGCGGCGAAATTGTCGCCAACGCGCTGAAGCTCGGCTATCGCCATCTCGACACCGCGTGGAAATACAAAACCGAAAAAGGCGTGGGCGAAGGCATCCGCGCCAGCGGCGTGCCACGCGACGAAATCTTTGTCACCACCAAGGTGTCGCACGAGTATCTGCGCGCTGATGATTTCGCGCGCGTGGTCGATGAGAGTCTCGCCAATCTCAAACTCGATTGCGTTGATCTGCTGTTGATCCATTGGCCCAGTTCGGACAAAGTGCCGTTCGCCGAAACCATGAACGCGCTGGGCAAGGCCAAGCGTCAGGGGAAAACCAGACACGTGGGTGTGGCGAACTGCAACATCGCGCTGATCGAAGACGCGATTCGTTTGTGTCCCGAACCGATCATCAATGTGCAAGTCGAGTATCACCCGTACCTCGATCAAAGCAAATTACTCGCTGCGGTGCGGCGGCTGGGGCTGGCGATGACCGCTTACTGCCCGCTCGGACGCGGCAAAATGATCAGCGATCCGATCGTGGCCGAGATCGCGCGCGCCAAAGGCAAAACCGTGGCGCAGGTAGTGCTGCGCTGGCATCTGCAACAGCCGAACGTGATACCGATTCCGCGCTCGTCCAACCCCGGACGGCAGGCGGAGAACCTGAACATTTTTGATTTCACGCTGACCGATGAAGAGATGCTGCGCCTGCATGCGCTCGCGCGACCCGATGGACGCATCGCCAATCCGGCGGGCCGCGCGCCGCTGTGGGACTAAAACCGGCATTACGGTTTCAAACAATGCAAGCCATGAGCAACCCCGACACCGCCATCACCGCTATCGCCGCCGCCGGCATCACGTACCTGTATCCCGGCACGCGCGCGCTCGACGGCGTGTCGTTCGAGATCACGCGCGGCAGCGTCACCGCGCTGGTCGGCCCCAATGGCGCGGGCAAATCCACGCTGCTGCGCTGCCTGGCGGGCCTTGACCGCCCTCTCACCGGCAGCATCCGCGTGGCCGGGGTGGATGTGCTCGAAGACCCGCGCCTCGCCCATGCCAGCATGGGTTATCTGTCCGACTTTTTCGGCCTGTACGACACGCTGACGATCCGGCAAAGTCTCACGCACGCGGCCAGCGCCAACGGGGTGGCCGATGCCGCGCTCAGCGCAACGGTGGAACGCACCGCCACCCGGCTGGATATTGCCGACCGCCTCGATCAACGCTGCGCGACGCTGTCGCGCGGACTGCGTCAGCGCGTGGCGATCGGGCAGGCGATTGTGCATGCGCCGGCGGTGTTGCTGCTGGATGAACCCGCCTCCGGCCTCGACCCCGAAGCGCGCCACGCGCTCGCCGCGCTGTTCACCCGGCTGCGCGACGAAGGCATGACGCTGGTGGTGTCATCGCACATCCTTGCGGAGTTGGATGAATACTCCACGCACATGCTGGTGCTGCGCGCGGGCAAAGTGATCGAGCATCGCCTGCTGGGCAATAGCGGCACGCCGGCGAACGAACGCCATGTGCGCGTAACGCTCGCCGCCACGCACGCGAACTGGCGCGAGACGCTGGATTCCCTTGCCGGCGCGCGCGTCATCGACACCGGCGAACGCAGCGCGTTGCTGTCGATTCAAGGTGACACCGACGAGCAAGCCCGCGTGCTGCGCGAGCTGATCGCGGCGGGCGCGCCGGTAGCGAGTTTCGCCGAAGAAACCGAGAACCTGCACCAGTCGTACTTACGCACAGTACAACCGGAGGCGAGACCGCAATGAACCCCGAACTGCGCCGCAATCTGTGGCTGGAGTTTTCATTGCATCGCGTGATCGCCGCACCGGTAGTGATCGCGCTGGTGATGGCACTGATCCTGGCGAGCGACAGCAAAAACCCGCTCGACAGCATCGCCTCGGCTGCGGCCTACGGCTTTGCTGTCATCGTGCTGCTGTGGGGCGCCAAACTCGCCGGCGCCAGCGTAATTGATGAAGCGCGCGAACGCACCTGGGACGCGCAGCGCATGTCGTCCATCACGCCATGGCGCATGACCTGGGGCAAGCTGCTGGGCGCGCCCTCGTTCGCGTGGTACTGCGGCCTCATTCTGCTGCTGGTGTTCGTGGTCAGCGGCAGTCAAATGCAGTTGTCGGTGGCGCGCTACGCCGCGCTGATGGTGTGCGGCGCGATCCTGCTGCACGCCATGGCGTTAAACGCCAGCGTGCTCGCCGCGCGCAATGGCGTTGCGAATCGCAGCTCGGGCATACTCATCATCATCCTGCTGCTGTTCGTGTTGATGACTCTGCGCGCATTTGTGCCCGACGATCTGCAAAAATCGATGGCGTGGTGGGGAATCTCCCTGCCGCGCATCGACTTTATGCTCTATACCGCCGTCGCTTTTGGCGCATGGGCGGTGTTGGGCGCCTATCGCTCGATGTGCGACGAACTCGAAATCCGCACCACGCCGTGGGCATTGCCGTCGTTCATTTTATTCACGGCGGCCTACTTCGCGGGCTTTGCGATGCACGGTGCTACGAACGAACCCAGCGCGTTCTTCGGGGTGATGGCCATCAGCGTCATCATCGCCATCGTGTTTGTTTACGCCCTGCTGCTGGCCGAAAAAAGTGGCGCATCCGCGTGGCAGCGCCTGCGCGCGCGCCTGCACGTGCAGCAAGTCCACCGCGCCTTGCAGGAACTGCCGCTGTGGCTGGTCGCGCTCGCTCTGGGATTACTTACCGCGCTCGCCACCACCCTGGCGTCCGGCGGCAGTGAGAGCGGGAGCCGGAGCGACGGGCTCCTGCACCAAGTGGGGCTGGCACCCATCGCGTTGATGCTATTCGCCGTGCGCGACGCGGCGATTTTTCAGTTCTTCGCGCTCGCGCGTCAACCGCGCCGCGTCACCGCCGCCACGCTGTTTTATCTGTTGCTGCTCTACGGACTGCTGCCTGGCTTGCTCAAGGCCACCGGCGCGGCAGCGATCGCACAATTCGTATTACCGCCGTTGATTGAGCGCCCCGCGTTCACCACCGTGGTGATGGCGGTGCAGGCGGCACTCGCGGTGGCGCTGGCCTACGCGCGCTGGCGCAGGATTCATGCGCCGGATTTACATAGCCAAACCGTGAAATCATTATAAGTATTTGTTTTTATTGAATATTTAGTACAAGGAACACATGGGTAACGATCGAAAAATTCCGTAGGGTGCGCAATGCGCACGCCGTAGAACAACCGGTGCGCATTGCGCACCTCACTCACCCCGATGTCACCCCGATGTCACCCCGATGCACACCATCATGAAACCCACGTTACTGATATCCCACAAAGTCATCGCTGAATTCAGTTCGCGTATCAATGACATTCTCGGCGCCGCGCCGAAGCCACTCGAACTGCTGCCCTTCACACCTGACGTGCAACTCACGCCGGCGCAGATCGACAACATCGAAGCCGTCTACTATTCGCGCGATATCTGGGAAGGCACGGAAAAAAGTGCGCTGAGTCCCGCCGCGCAGGCGTTCTGGAACATCGTCGACCGCACGCGCAACGTGAAGTGGATCGCCGTCTATTCAGCGGGCACCGATCAAAAGCGCTATCAGGATTGCATGCGGCGCGGCATGCGGCTGACCACTGGCGCGGGCGCGCAGGCCGACGCCGTGGGCCTTGCGGCAGTGGCGGGCGTGCTGGCGCTCGCACGCGGCATTCCGTACTGGCTGAACGCGCAACAGCGGCGCACATGGTCACCGCTGCGCGGGCGCGACGTGCCGCGCGACATTCCCGGCCAGACCGCGGTAATCGTCGGCATGGGCTACATCGGCACGGTGATCGCACGCGTGCTACACGCAGCGGGCATGAAAACCATCGGCGTTCGGCGCAACGTTGCGCCAGCCGTACACTTCGACAAAGTACTGCCACCCTCCGCCCTCGACAACTTGCTGCCCACCTGCGACTGGCTGGTGATCGCCTGCCCGTTAGTGCCCGAGACACGCAACCTCATCGACGCGCGCCGCCTTGCGCTGATGAAGCCAAGTGCGGGCATCGCCAACATCGCACGCGGCGAGATCATCGACGAAGCCGCGCTGGCTGATGCACTCAAGGCAGGCCGCCTGCGCCATGCCTATCTCGACGTATTCAACACCGAACCGCTACCGCCCGAATCGCCGTTTTGGGATTTGCCCAATGTGTTGATCTCACCGCACAACGCCGGCGCATCGACCGGCACCTATGCGCGCGGGGTGGAGATTTTTCTGCGGAATTTGGAGCATTATTTGCAGGGGCAGCCGCTGGAGAATGAAGCGTCGATTATTTGATTGAACCTCAGCAGATATCGTAGGGCGCAATCCTATTGTGCCCTGCACTACGCTGCTGCTTCCAAAAAATTATTTCCCCGCGGGCTTAGCCAACTCCAAATCCGTCAGCAGTGCTTTCAACTGCCCATAAAGCGCATCCAGCGCCTGCGCCAGTTCCCTGCCGGCCATGAATTCGTCGCTCTGATGATGAGTCTCAAGATCACGTTTCCACTCAGCCGTTTCGGTGGTCCTGCGCAACGCGTCCTGCCAGAATGCGAGTTGCGCTGGCGTCAGCCCCGGCGCCATGCTGAACATGCGCCACACCGACACCACCGCATCCGCGCCCTGCTCGCGCCACGTCGGTACGTTGGCGAACTGGCCGCTCATGCGTTTGGGTGAGCTCACCGCGATCAATCGCACCTGCCCCGCCTTGACCGGATTCACCCACAGCCCCACCGATGCGGGCACCACCTGCACGTGGTTACCCAGCAGTGCGGCAATGGCGTTCGCGCCCGACTGAAACACCACCGTTTTTGCTTTCGCCGGAGGCAGTCCATCGACTTTGAGCGCCAGCGCTATCGCCTGATGGTTGGCGTTGCCCAGACTGTTGGCGACACCAAAGCTGACGGCATTGATATCCTTTTTCAGTGCGTCGAGCAGCGCGCGGCCGCTGGCGTAGGGTGACTCCGGTTTGACTGCGATGCCCACGTACTCCGCCGCCATCATCGCCACTGGCGTGATGTCTTTGTAGCCGATGCCGCGGCCCATGATGGAATTGACCACCGCACCCGAGCCGGACAACACCAGCGCATGCGCATCACCGGGCTTTTGTTGAATATAACTATAAGCCACCGCGCCGCCGCCGCCCGCCTTGTTCACCACCACCGATGACACCGGCACGATTTTGTGGTCCTGCCAGATTTTCTGGATCGTGCGCGCGGCGATGTCGGGGCCGCAGCCGGGCTGGCAGGTAACGATAATTTCAACCGGCCGGTCGGGCTTCCATGCGGGTTGCGCCTGCGCCGACGCGCTGGCGCAAGCGAGTACGGCACACGCTACGCTCACATTCACGATCTGAGACTTTGTCATCGATGTATCTTCCGCTTAACACGACCCTACTTATAGTGCCACAATAGCCGTTGTGATCCACACTGCTTCCGGGTGACTCGCACACCATCGATTATCGAAATATTATTCAATGAAAAAAAATAGTTATATATCCGTATCGCTACACGCCAGCAGTGTGCTCGCCTTCAACGCCGCAGCCCAGCAATACCCCGCGCGCAACGTGCAAATGGTAGTGCCTTACGTGGCGGGCGGTTCGATCGACATCATGTCGCGCACGGTCGCGGCCAAGCTCACCGAAATCTGGGGACGCAATGTGGTGATCGATAACCGTCCCGGCGCGTCGGGCATGATCGGCACGGAGCAAGTGGCCAAAGCCGATCCCGATGGCCATGTGCTGCTTGGTCACACGTCGTCGTATCCGGGCACTGCTGCCGTGCGCGCCAAGCTGCCGTTTGATCCGGCGCGCGCGATTATTCCCGTGGGCGGTATCGGCAAATCAGCGCTGATACTGGTGGTGCATCCGTCGCTGCCGGTAAAAACCGTGCGCGAGTTCGCCGAGCTGGTGAAAAAGAATCCCGGCAAACTCAATTACGGATCATCGGGCATCGGCGGCAACAACCACTTCGCGGGCGCGCTGTTCGACATGGCTGCAGGCACGAAGATGGCGCACATTCCTTACAAGGGCATTTCGCTGGCGATGACGGCAGTGGCGTCGGGCGAAGTCGAAGTGGTGATCGCCAGCGCTGCCGCGGTCAATCCGCAACTGCGCGCAGGGCGCGTGCGCGCACTGGGCATGAGCGGCGCCAAGCCTTCAGCGCTGATGCCGGGTCTGCCGGCCATCGCTGAGTCCGGTCTGCCCGGCTTTACCTATGAATTGTGGTGGGGCATCTTCGCACCGGCGGGCATGCCCGCCGAGCGGCTTAACTTTATCAACGCATCGATTAACAAAGCGCTGGTCAGCCCCGAACTGAAAAAATTTCTCGACAACGAAAGCGCGGAAGCGTGGATTGCCACGCCGCAGCAACTCGCCAACCTGCTGCCCACGGAAATCGAGCGTTATCGCAAGATCGCGGTGGCCGCCGGGATACCGCCTCAATAATCCAGCCCCCTACGGAGAGCCCACATGGACATTCCTGCAAACGCGCTGCCGCCCGGCGTTGAACTCAAACATCTCTCCGAATGGGAGTGGGAGCCCAACAAATCCGGCCGGCACAATGCGTATCTGCTCGGCCACCCCGGCAAACCGGGGCCGTACATTTACGCCACCAAATGGCCGCCGCACAGCA
>JAYVQD010000490.1:0-16153 GCA_043777275.1 Nitrosomonadales bacterium | reverse complement strand
CTCTCCCGCGTACTTACCTCTCACAGCGCAGTACCTGGGCTTTACGATCTGATGCTTCCCCAAACTACTACAACAACGCTATTCTGGGACATACAAGGCTTATTCGTTTTAGCCCGCGGTTGCCACATGCAGATGGGTGGCCAGCGGCTTGTCGGGGGCAGGGACGGCCTGCATGATGCGCGTCACCAGTTGATCCGGTGTCTGCCCGTCCGACAGCGCTTCGTACGACAACACCAGCCGATGGCGCAGCACGTCCGGCACCAGATCGGTGACATCATCAGGCAGTACGTAGTTGCGGCCGCGCAAAAACGCCAGCGCACGGGCGCCTTCGATCAGATTGACGCTCGCGCGCGGACTGGCGCCAAAAGTGATGTAACGGGCAATGTCGGCAAGGCCGTAGGTATCGGGTGTGCGTGTTGCCGCCACCAGTCTGACGGCGTACTGGATCAGGTTCGGATCGACATAGGCGCTGCGGCATTGCAATTGCAGCGCGCGTAACTGCTCAGGGGTGGCGACCGGGTTGACATCGATCGCCGCGCCGGTAACGCGCTCAACGATCACGAACTCCTCTGCTTCGCTCGGATAGCCGATCAGGATTTTCATCATGAACCGGTCCACCTGCGCCTCCGGCAGCGGGTACGTGCCCTCGGTCTCAATCGGGTTTTGCGTCGCCATCACCAGAAACGGTTCGGGAACCTTGTGCGTCTCGCCGGCAATCGTTACCTGACGCTCCTGCATTACTTCGAGCAACGCGCTTTGCACCTTGGCCGGCGCGCGATTGATCTCATCCGCGAGCAGCAGGTGGGTAAACACCGGGCCGAGACTGGTGCTGAATTCGCCGGACTTCTGGTTGTACATGCGCGTGCCCACCAGATCGGCGGGCAGCAGGTCCGGCGTAAATTGTATGCGCTTGAACGAGCCGCGCAGCGTGCGCGCCAGCGTCTTGACGGTGAGGGTCTTGGCTAGGCCCGGCACCCCTTCCACCAGCAGATGACCGTGAGAGAGCATGGCGACCAGCACCCGCTCCAGAAAATGATCCTGTCCAACGACGACGCGCTTTACTTCATACAACACGCGTTCCATGATCGAGGCGATCTCGCTGCTATTCGTTACCTTGTTATCCATGGTTTCGTTTCCTTGGCTTTTTGATGTTGCTTCGGTCGCGCGGGTTTTTTTATCAGGTGCCGTGACCAAAACGGCAGTCAGAACGGCGGAATGCCCACAGCGCTGCCCGCAGCTTCGATAGTGGCCGCGAATGCAATGCCGATGAAGGTGCCCGCTGCAGTCGGGTTCAGAATAGCGGTCACGATACCTACCACCTCACCGCTCATCGTCACCAGCGGGCCGCCGGAATTCCCCGGATTGACTGCCGCATCGAACTGGATCAGCCGGGTGAGCACGCGTTTGCCTTCGGGCGAACGAAACTCGCGGTTCAGGCCGGAGACCACGCCGGCCGACACCGACGGACCGATGCCGAAGGGGAATCCCACGGCCACCACTTCATCACCCGGCTTGAGCCGGCTGGTCGAGCCGAGCGTTGCTGCAGGCAGATCATCCGGCAGTGTCTTGGCGCGTATGACGGCGAGATCGTTTTCGGGATGGGCTGCCACCAGCTCCGCATCGGACTGCAAGCCGTCGAAGAAGGTGACGCGCAGCCGCTTCGCCCCCGCGACCACGTGCAGGTTGGTCAGGATGAGTCCCTGATCGACGATCACCACGCCCGAGCCGACGCGAGGTTCACTGCCGCCACTCTTGGAATCTTTGTTGTCCTTATGATTCTTGAGTTCTTTATTGTCCCAGGGGCGTTTGGGATCCAGGGGCTTGGCAAATTTGTTGCCCGGACCTATTGCTTCGGGAACATCCTTCTTCGCCTTGCCCTCCTTGGTGTCATCCGCATCGTCGGTAAAGCCCTGCACCCGCACCACCGCCTGGCGCACCGACTCAGCGGCCTTGGCCGCGCGGGACTGCAAGGTTTTGGTGTCGAGCGTATGCAGCACGGCAGCGTCGATGTCTTCCTGCACGATCTCGCGCGGTTGATTCTGCATGCTCCAAATTGCGAGTGAGAGCACCGCCGCAATCAGCACGCCGCCTGCAAACAGCGCCGGACGCTCATGACGGCGGAAAAAATCGCGAACCCGGCCGCGCGGCGAGGCCGGTACTACCACGGCAACCGATGCGGTTGCCGCCGCTGCTGCCGCGACGTTGGGGCCCGCAGCGGCGCCCGCGTTAGCGTTGCCGCGCGTGCGGCTGTAGAGCGCTGGTCGCTTCATGGTCGATACACCTCGCTCTTTCAAAGCGAAGTCATCCTGCGGCTGTCGCCCGGAGAATCCGCTTTATGAACCACGCAAGGCCGATGCCTCGCGTCACCCGGCAGCTTAGTCAGCCCCATTTACCCGCCCCGTTCTGCAATGGCGCATAGAGCTTGCGCCGGGGTGCAGCGCTTTGCCAAATCAAACGGTAACATGACTGGGCTGATGCCGGGAAGCAATGGTGATAAAGTAGCTCCACACGCGCGGCAAGGAGAATGCATGCGATTTCTGTGGCCTCACCTGCTTTGGCTGTTGCTTGCGCTACCGGTGCTGGTTGCCGCGTACGTGATTGCGCTGCGCAAAAAGAAAAAGATGGCGGTCCATTACTCCAGCCTGATGCTCATCCGCGGCGCCATCGGCCCCGGGCAACGATGGCGGCGGCATCTGCCTCCGGCCTTGTTTCTGCTGGCGATGGCGGTGGCGATTGTTGCGATCGCGCGGCCCACTGCCAGCGTTGTTCTGCCTTCGGAACACGTCACGCTCATCATGGCGATGGATGTGTCGCGCAGCATGCGGGCGGAAGACGTCGAGCCCAACCGCATCAGCGCCGCACAGGCCGCCGCGAAAACCTTTATCACGGCGTTGCCGCGCAATATTCGCGTCGGCATTGTTGCGTTTGCAGCGACAGCATCCGTGGCGCAAACGCCAACCGAAAGCCGCGAGGATTTGATTGCGGCGGTCGAGCGCTTCCAGCTCCAGCGCGGCACCGCCACCGGCAGCGGCCTGCTGCTCTCGCTAGCGCAACTGGTGCCCGAAGTCGGCATTGACCTGGAGGCCATTCTGTACGACAACGCGGTCTACCGCTACGGCGCCATGGGCCGCAAGGACGGCGCAGTGCCGATCGATCAGGCGCGCAAATCCGCCAAAACTGAAAAGAAAAATTTCACCCCGGCGGTACCCGGGTCCTACACCTCCGGCGCGATTATTCTGCTGAGTGACGGGCGCCGCACCACCGGCCCTGATCCCCTGGAAGCCGCGAGAATGGCGGCCGACCGCGGTGTTCGCGTCTTCACCGTGGGCTTTGGCACAAAAGAGGGTGGGACGATTCCCGGCGCCGAAGGCATGGGGTTCTACGTGCGGTTGGACGAAGAGACGCTGAAGGCCGTGGCCAATATCACCGGCGCAGAATATTTTCATGCTGCTACTGCTGCCGACCTGCGCAAGATATACCAGAGCCTGAACACGAAATTTACGCTGGAGCGTCAGGACACCGAAGTCAGCGCGCTGTTCAGCGCCGTAGCGGCGCTACTCATTATCGGCGCGATGCTGCTGTCGTTGCTGTGGTTTCATCGGAGCGCGTGAGCGCCGGTGGAACGCAGGCCAGTCCGTCACTGAGCCACTGTGTCACGAAAAAAATTGTCTGGCGGAGAGGGAGGGATTCGAACCCTCGAGGGCCTTGCGACCCTTCCGGTTTTCGAGACCGGTACATTCAACCACTCTGCCACCTCTCCGTGAGGCGCGGATTCTAGCAGAAAGCGCGTGGCGCGAACATCGCAAGGCGGTATCGCGAGGACGAGCCGGATATACTTGCGCCATCCTGCCTTTGACCGTGTCGAGAGAGACGATGACAAAAACCCTGCGCTGCGTGCTGTTTTCGGGAACGGCTGTAGTTTTGCTGAACGCTGTCGTTCCCGCGTCATGGGCGCAAAGCTATCCAACGCGCCCCATACGGCTAATCGTGCCGTATCCGCCGGGCGGTGCGGCGGACAACACCGCACGCATTCTGTGGCCGCGCATCGCCGAGGTGTTTGGTCAGCAAATCGTCATCGATAACCGCGGCGGCGCTTCGGGCGCCATCGGCGCTGATATCGTGGCCAAAAGCGCGCCGGATGGTTACACGCTGTTGCATGACGCGAGCGCGTTTGCCGTCAACCCGGTGTTGCGCAAGCTGCCGTTTGATCCGCTGAAAGATTTCGCGCCAGTGGCGATGCTGATGCGCACGCCCAACATGCTGGTGGTGCATCCGTCGGTGCCGGTTGCCACGACGCGTGATCTGGTCGACCTTGCCAAAGCGCAGCCGGGGCGGATCACCTTTGCGTCATCGGGTTTCGGCAGTGCGCCGCACATGGCGGGCGAGTTGTTTCAGTACGTGACGAAAGTGAAACTGTCGCACGTGCCGTACAAAGGCGGCGGGCTGGCCTATGTTGACCTGCTCGGCGGCCACGTGCAGCTTTTTTTCGGCAGCATTGCCAGCGCGCTGCCGCATGTGCAGGGCGGCAAACTGAAAGGTATTGCGCTCACTGCCGCGAAACGTTCGCCGTCGGCGCCGCAGATACCCACGCTTGCGGAATCCGGCGTGCCGGGCGTTGAGGTGTATGAATGGAACGGCTTGTATGCGCCCGCAGGCACCGCCCCGGCCATCGTCACGCGGCTCAATACCGAGGTGAACAAACTGTTGAACAATGCCGATGTGCAGCAGCGCTTTTTCCAATTGGGCGCCGAAGCCACGCCGGTGACACCGGCGGAATTGACTGCCTACGTTCGTGGCGAAATCGCGCGATGGGCGAAGACGGTGAAGGAGATGGGCATTAAAGGGGAATAAGCGCGCGTCGATGTTGCTCGCGGGTTACGACGCCGCCTGGTAATACAGGTTTTGCGGATGGTTCGCTTGCGCAAAGAAAAACCAGCGCTCGGCCAGTAAACCGGCGTACTGGACGATGAACGCACCACTGACGATTGCTGCGGCATTCACAGCGGCGACATAGTAAAACGCCAACAACACCACCGGCGCCGCAAACGCCAGCAGCAGAAACCCCCACTTCACGCTCTGCACCACCTGCCGCGTTTTGCCATGAAAGAATTCGCGCGTGTTGAATGAGCTTCCCATGAAGCCTTGCGCCTTTTGCACGATGTGCGGATGGCGCACGCCGATGGCACTTTGCAGGGTGGATTTCGGATGGATGCGCGCATTGCGTAACAGCGATGCGCCACGCGCCACGGCAGCCGCGACGGTCAGCAGCAGCGCCCAACCGGCCAGGGCGTTTGCCGTCGGCATGTGCATCATTGCCGCCAGCGCCGCAGCCAGCGTGAAGCCGGATGCGCAGCCCAGCAGGGTGTAATTAACGATGGTCAGCGGCGTTGCCCATTCCTGCAAAAACTTGAGGCACACATAATTCATCGCGGTGATGTAGAACAGCGCGAAGCACAGCACAGCGCCCGCGACACCGATGGCGACCGTGTAAGCGCCGCCGGTGTAATGGCCCCAGCCATGCAGCGCCACCAACACCATGAACAGCGGCAACGCGATCACCTCGCGTGACAGCCACGAGGTGCGCCACATGGCGACAGCGCGCCACGCGCGTTCAGGATGCCCCAGATGAAAAAACGACGCGACAAGGCCGCTGACCAGAAACGCCAGTGCAACAAAATCGCCGGTGGCGAAAAACGCGGCGGTGGCGCCCGTGCCGACGATGCCGGTCTCCACGGCAAGCAGGGCCAGAAACAAGCCTTGCCCTGCGCCGATCAGCGTCGTGAGAAAAATGACCGAGAAAGCGGGGTTCATGGTTTCGATGGCGCGTCAGTCGCCTTCAGTTCGTTGGGACGTTGCTGTTCGACTGTGCGGCTGAGTTGGTTGTCTATGGCTGAGGCGCTACGGCGCGGCAGGTAGTGATTGGCTGGTTGCGTGCCCCATTCGGGCATCAGTTGATAGCCCGCGTTTTCATGGATGGCTTTGGAGACGATGGATTCCGGGTCGTGAATGTCGCCGTACAACCGCGCATTGGTGGGGCAGGCCAGCACGCAGGCGGGTTTGCGTTGCGTCTCCGGCAGATCGGTGTCGTTGATGCGATCCACGCACATCGTGCATTTCTTCATTACCTTTTCTTTTTCGTCGAGCTCGCGCACGCCGTACGGGCAGGCCCACGAGCAGTAATTACAACCGATACATTTGTCGTAATCGATCAGCACCAGTCCGTCGCTCTTGCGCTTGTAGCTGGCGCCGGTTGGGCACACTGGCACGCACGGCGGCTCTTCGCAATGCAGGCATGATTTGGGGAAATGCACCGTCTGCGTATCCGGGAACTGGCCGACTTCAAACGTCTGCACGCGATTAAAAAATGTGCCGCTGGGGTCGGCGCCATAGGGGTTTTCGTCGGCCAAGGCGCCGGCCACGCCCGAGGTGTTCCATTCCTTGCAGCTGGTGACGCAGGCGTGGCAGCCCACGCAGACGTTCAGATCTATGACGAGTGCTAACTGTGTCATCGGTTTGCCCCTTCAATACCTTTGCCCGCGACGAAGGCCTGCCAAAGGCGATGCAGTTTGGTGGTGCCCGGCAGCGCCGGTTGTGTGGCGAACTGCGGCGAGGTTTCCTTGGGCTCATCCGCGCCCGCCGGATAGACGCGCACGCGCACATCGTACCAGCCGGCTTGCCCGGTCACTGGATCGGAATTCGACATGCGAGCGCCAGCCGTATCAGACAACTCATCGGAGATCAGGTGATTCAACAAAAAGCCGCGCTGCGATTCATTGGCGTCCGGCGCGAGATGCCATGCGCCGCGCGCTTTGCCGATGGCGTTCCATGTCCATACGGTGCCGGGTTCTACAGCTTCGCTATAGCGGCACAGGCAGCGTACCTTGCCGTGCATCGACTCGACCCACATCCAGCCGCCGTCGGCGATGCCTGCCTGCTGTGCCGTTTTTGTGTTTATAAACAGATAGTTATGTGTATGTATCTGGCGCAGCCAGGCGTTCTGTGAATCCCAGGAGTGATACATCGCCATCGGCCGCTGAGTGATCGCGGCCAGCGGAAACTGTTGCTTGTCCGACAGCGAAACTTCCAGAGGCTCGTAATAAAACGGCAGCGGATCAAAATATTTTTCGATGCGTGTCCGAAGATGCGCGGGTGGCTGGCGTTTGCCGTGGCCGCGCGCCGCCAGACGAAACCGTTGCAGCACTTCGGCGTAGAGCTGAATCATCACCGGATCGCCGAAGCGGCGCAGCTTGGCGGCAATGGCCCAATCGTTGTAACCCTGATTCCAGTTGCGCAGGTACTGGTGTTCGGGCGGCAGATGATGCTGGTAGAAACAATTGTTCTCGGCATACATCTCCCATTGTTTGGGGTTGGGTTCGCCCACCATCGATTTGTCGCCGTTCACGCCGCGATAGCCGATAAGAAATCCCTGTCCCGAATTCGGCTCCGTCTGAAAATTAACAATGAAATCGGGATAGTCGCGAAATTTTCGCGCGCCCTCGGCAGTGGTGAAGGCGGGAAACTTCAACCGGCCCGCCAGTTCGATCAGCACCTCCTGAAACGGCTTGCATTCGCCTTTGGGCGGCAGAATCGGCACACGCACCGCATCAACGGGTCCGTCAAACTCCGATATCGGGCGATCGAGCATCGACATCACGTCGTGCCGTTCAAGATAACTGGTGTCGGGCAGCACCAGATCGGCATACGCGGTCATTTCCGACTCGAACGCGTCACACACGATGATGAACGGAATCTTGTACTCGCCACTGGACTCATCGCGGTCGTTCAGCATGCGCCGCGTTTCAATCGGGTTCATCGACGAGTTCCACGCCATGTTCGCCATGAAAATCATCAGCGTGTCGATGCGATACGGGTCACCGCGCCACGCGTTACTGATCACGTTGTGCATCATGCCGTGTATGGCCAAGGGGTATTCCCACGAGAACGCCTTGTCGATGCGGACCGGCCCGCCCGCGTCGTCCACAAACAACTCATCGGGGCTGGAGGGAAATCCCAGCGGCGCGCCGCCGAGCGGGGTGTTGGGCTTGATCGCGTCAGACGTGAAGGGATTGCGCGCATACACCGGCGGCGTGCCGCGCGGGTAGGGCGCTTTGTGACGAAAGCCGCCGGGGCGGTCAATGGTGCCCAGCAGCGACATCAGAATCGACAGCGCGCGGATGGTGTGAAAGCCGTTGGAGTGCGCCGCCAGCCCGCGCATCGCATGAAACGCCACCGGGTTGCCGGTCACGGTTTCGTGAACGCGTCCCCAGCTATCGGTCCAGCGTATCGGCAGTGTTATTTTTTGATCGCGCGCGACCTCGCCCATTTCGCGCGCAAGGCTGCGTATGCGTTCGGCGGAGATGCCGGTGATCTCGGCGGCCCATTCCGGCGTGTATTGTTCCAGGCGCTCGGCGAGTAAAGCAAACGCCGGGCGCACCGGCGTGCCATCGGGCAGGGTGTAGCTGCCACTTAACGCGGGTTTGCAACCCGGCGCATGATTTGACACGGCGGCATCGATGCTGGTGTCCCACCACAATTGGCTGTGATTGCGATGCGGATTGTCAGCGGGTGTATTCCCATTGGCGACTACCAGACCGTACTCCGGGCTGTGCGGATCGTCATTCACCAAATAACCCGCGTTGGTGTACTCGGCGACAAATTCTTCATCGTACAAACGGCTACGCACCAGCTCGCTGTTCAGCGCCAGCAGCAGCGCGCCATCGGTGCCCGGCTTGATCGGTATCCACTCGTCGGCTATCGCCGAATAGCCGGTACGTACCGGGTTGATGGAAATGAATTTTCCGCCGCTGCGTTTGAATTTGGAGATCGCAATCTTCAGCGGATTAGAGTGATGGTCTTCAGCGGTGCCAATCATCACGAACAATTTCGCGTTATCCAGATCAGGCCCGCCGAACTCCCAGAACGAACCGCCGATGGTGTAGATCATGCCGGCGGCCATGTTCACCGAACAAAACCCGCCGTGCGCAGCATAGTTGGGCGTGCCGAACTGGCGCGCGAACAGGCCGGTCAATGCCTGCATCTGATCGCGTCCGGTGAACAGCGCGAATTGCTTCGGATCGGTGGCGCGAATCCGTGCGAGCCGTTCCTCCATCACGCGAAACGCCTCGTCCCAACTGATGGTTTCAAACTCGGCGGCACCGCGCTCGGCACCGGCCTTGCGCCGCAACGGCTGCGTCAGACGCGCGGGCGAATACTGCTTCATGATGCCCGCCGCACCCTTGGCGCAGATTACGCCCTGATTCAGCGGATGATTCGGATTGCCTTCGATGTAGCGCACCTCACCGTCACGCAAGGTGACATTGATGCCGCAGCGGCAGGCGCACATGTAACAGGTGGTGCTTTTGACTTCAGTGCTTACGTTGTCTTGCGTCGGTGCGGGCATGGAAGGAAAAACGCTGATGAGGGGGAGTAGGAATTTTACGGAGGTTGGGCGCGCTGCCGTTTAAGTTTTATTTATGCTTGTATAAACGAAAGTGTGCGGACACGCCCAGTCGCCACGATGCGAAAGACCTCGCCGTGCTGCGGGGCACCATTGGTTTCTGCTACATTGCGCCATTCCATTTTTGCGAGTGCAAACCATGCTGCCCCAGACCATGAACGCCATCGAGATCACCCATGCCGGCGGCCCGGATGTATTGCAACCCACCGCGCGCCCTGTGCCGCAACCTGCGGCAGGGCAAGTGTTAATCAAAGTGGCCTACGCAGGCGTCAATCGCCACGACTGCGGACAACGCAATCGCGGCTTCGGGCCGAAAGGCGCGACCGATATTCCAGGGCTGGAAGTCGCGGGCGAGGTGGCCGCGGTGGGCGTCGGCGTGACGCGCTGGAAAGCGGGCGACAACGTGTGCGCGCTGACGAACGGCGGCGGCTATGCGCAATATTGCATCGCGTTGCAGGAAGTCACGTTTCCCATCCCCGCCGGGTTCGATCTGAAAATGGCAGCGGGCCTGCCCGAAGCGCTGATGACCGCGTGGTTAAACGTGTTCATGCTCGGGCGCTTGAAGGCGGGCGAATGGCTGCTGGTGCATGGCGGATCGAGCGGCGTAGGCAGTGCCGCGATTAAACTCGCGCGGTTGACCGGCGCGAATGTGATCGCCACGGTGGGCAACGCAGCGAAGCACGATTTCTGTCTGAAAATCGGCGCACACGCCGCGATCAATTACCGCGAACAGGATTTTGTCGCCGAAATCGCAAAGATCACTGCAGGGCGCGGTGTCGATGTGATTCTCGACATGGCGGGCGCGGCCTACGCCAAGCGCAATCTTGCGGCGCTGGCGATGGACGGGCGCGTCATGCACCTGAGTTCAGGCGACAGCAACGAATACAGCGTGCCGCTCGGCGCCATCATGAGCAAGCGCGCCATGGTCAGCGGATCACAATTGCGCGCTTCCGCGTTGCCGGTGAAAATGGAAATCGTGCGTCAGCTCAACGAAAAAGTGTGGCCGCATCTGGGCAGCAAAGTCACGCCGGTGATGGATTCGATGTTCCCGCTGGCCAAGGCGTGTGAGGCGCATGCGCGCATGGAGACCAGTGAGCATATTGGTAAAATATTGCTGGAAGTCGCGCAGTAATCCGCAGAATGATTTTTGTTTAAGTATTTGTTTTTAAACAATAATTTATACAACCGTCAAGCAAGCGCCATCACCTCAATCCGGTTCGCCGATCAACATAAACGCCGCCCAGTTGAACGGGTCGGGATACTTCGCGCGCGCGGCGAGCATCGCCAGGCGCAGTGCTTCGGCCTTGCGCGTGCCGGCGGCAAGTTGTTGGTAGAACGTCACCATCAAATCTTTTGTCGCGTCGTCGGGTATGGTCCACAGCGTCACCATCACGCTCGGTGCGCCGGCGGCCATCCACGCGCGTGAGAGGCCGATCACGCCGTCGTCGTTGATCGCGCCGCGCCCCGAATCGCAGGCGCTCATCACCACCAGTTCCGCGGTGGTGGAGGATTGCGCGATCTCGTCGGCGGTGAGCATGCCCGAATCGCTGCCGGCAGGCGCGAGTGCGAGCATGCCGGGCATTTTGATGCCGCCTTCGGCGGTTTCGTCAAGCATGGCGATTTCGCGCACGTGCGGATTGACGCCGCTTTGCGCCACATCGGTAAGGCGGTCGAGAAAGCCATGCGTGGCCAAATGCACATAACGCGCGTTCGCGATTTGCTTCATCACCGCGTTTTTGGTGGCGGCGGCGCCGGTGAGTGCGGTGGTATTGAGTATCGCGGCTATCGCCTTGGCTTCTTCTTCGGCGCCGGGCAGCGGCGGGATATCCATCGCACGTCCGCCAGGCTTCGGCGTATAGGCGGGCATCAGCGGATTGCCTACCACTACGTACGATGACAAATCAGCGCCGCGCGCCGCTGGTTTGCGCAGCGCGGCGAGCGCCAGTGTTTGCAGCGACGGCGTCACCGACAATGCGTGTTGCGTGATCAGCGGTTCGCCTGATGCATTTTCCAGCGCGGCAAACGGAATCAGAAACAGCGCGCGCTCCGGCACGATGATGAGGCGCGCGCCTTCGTGCGTGGGCAGCAGATCGCGGATCGGCTCGATCAGCAGTTGATAAAACCGTTTGAGATCGGTGCTGCTGCCGGATGCCGCAGGGCGCAGCGCGGCCACTGCCGCGCGCACTGCGCCCCGCCCCGGCACGCCCATGGATTCGCGCAATCGCAGCGCGGCGGCGCTGAGTGACAGCGTGCCTTCCGGAAACAATCCCTCCAATCCGCGCTGGCGCGTGCTGACGCGGCCATCGGGCGACACCACCCACGCGATGATGCCGGTCTCGCGGTCGGGCATACGCAGCGGCAGCACCCCCGGTTCGTAATCGATGGCGTAGACCACCAGCGTGGCGTTGCGCTCGGCGGCCATGCGCCGCATGTCGTCAATGGTGGCGGGGCGGCTGGCGGCGCGTGCGCGTGGATTGGGATTGCGCGCCGCATCTTGTGCCGCACGCACGCGTTCGGCCTGGCGTTGTTCATGCGTGCCGGCGCGAATTTCAGCCTGCATCTCCTGCGCACTGGGGAAGGCCAATGCGCTTGGCTCCAGCCTATGAAAGGCGCTATTGGCAAGGGTGCGGGCGAGCGCGCGGCCACGGCACTGCTCCACCCCTTCGAGTGCGCGTCCGGTGGCCTGCGCCTGGTTGTCGAGCCGGGCAAGCGCGGCGCAGGCGAATGGCGACTGCGACATGTCGCCGCCGTAGATCGACATGGCCTCGAATCGCTCGCTTACTTTTGGCATGCCGATGGGAAGCGGTAGCGGGATCGGCAGATTGCCGAACAGGTCGTCCATGACCTTGCCGCTATCGGCGAGGTTGGCGGTTTGTTCGCGTTCCTGCATCAGGTGTTGCAACAGCGTGCGTGCTTCGGCGGATTGTCCCGCGCGCAGCAAAGCCGCTGCCAGATAGGGTGTTGCGATTTCGCTGGCGGGGTCGGACATCCCCAGACGTGCCATCTCTGCGTGCGCGGGCGTGAGCGCGTTCGCTTCGCGGTAGCGCGCGATGGCGCCGGGGAGATCATTGCTTTGTTCAAGGGCGACGCCCATCAGGGTCAGCAGTTCAGCGCGCAGCACGGCACGGTCGCGCGCGTCGCTGTTGACGGCGCTGCGCCCCGTGGTCAGCGGCAGCGCCAGTTCGAGGGTGGCGCGCGCCTCTGCGGTGCGCTTTGCCGCGATCTGTGTTTTGGCGAGCTCCGCCAGTGCGCGCAGGCGCAGCGCGGCATCGGATGTTTGCGCCGCTACCGCCTGAAACGCGGCCTCGGATTGCGCCAAACGGCCTTCACCAAAGTAGCGCAGTCCATCCACCCATTGCTGAGTCAACGGCGCAAAGCGGCAGCCTTCAAGGTCCCGCGCGTTGAGCACCGGCATGGGGCCGAGCCAGATTTGCGGCATGGGGTGCGACAGGTCGTTGTACATGTCGCAGCGCGCGTTGTGCTGTGTCACGGGTGCAGTAGCGGCAGGCGGAATCGCCGGTCTGGGGGTGACTGCCGCGCCCGGCGCGCAGCCCATCATCGACAGCATCTGCTGCATTTGCGGCGGCATGCCGGATTTGGCCATCATCTCCTGCAACATTTTGCAGTCTACTATCCCACCTATGCCACCCATGCCGGGGAACTGCGGTGCTTGCGCGTGTGCGCACGGTAAGGACATCGCGCAAAGGGCGAACAGCGCTGCTACAAGCCGGATGCGTGTGACGAACGGGTGCTGGGTCATCGATGACCTTCCGGCTCGCGCCGAGTTGCGCAACGTTAAATACGTTATTCCAACTGCTGCATCTTCGATTCAAGAATAATTTTGCGGAATCGATCAGCATCGCGTTTGACCATCGCGCCGAATTCCGCCGATGTGGCGCTCATCATCTGATAGCCGATGCCGGTGAGGCGATCCTTCACTTCGGGTAGCGCCGTGATGCGGTTGATTTCTCGCGCATAGGCCTGCACGATGGTTGCGGGCGTTTGCGCCGGCAGAAATACGCCGGTCCAGAAATCCACCGTGAATCCATCCATCCCGCTTTCGATCAGCGTGGGCACGTTGGGCAGCGTCGATTCGCGCTTCGCGCCGGTGACCGCGATGGCGCGCAAGCGTCCCGAATCAATCTGCGGTTGCACACCGGAAGGATTGGTCAGCACCATGTGTGACTCGCCCGCTGCCACTGCGATCACTGCCGGAATGCCGCCCTTGTAGGGCACGTTGTTCATATTGGCCCCGGCCATCATTTTGATGGCGTTGGTGGCGATTTCGCCTGTCGCGCCCGCGATGGCCGCATTCACTTTGCCGGGCTGTGCCTTGGTGTAGGCGATGAATTCCCTGAAATTCTGCGCGGGCAATTTTGCGTGTATCGCCAGCACCAGGCCGCCGGTCATCACGGGTGCGACCGCTGCAAAATCACGCACCGGATCGTAGAGCGGTTTTTTGTATAGCGATCCGTTGATGGCGTGGGTGCCGGTATTGCCGACCGACAAAAAAGTGCCGTTGGGGGTGGCCTTGGCCACGTAGTCGGTGCCGGTGACGCCGTTGGCGCTGGCGCGATTGTCGACAATGAAATTCTGTTTGGTGATTTCGGCCAGGCGCGGTGCAATCAGGCGCGCGGCGATATCGCTGGGGCCGCCGGCGGCGTTCGGCACCACCATCAACACTGGGCGCTGCGGCAGCATTTGAGCGAGATCGCCGGTTTGCGCGAAAGCGGCGGGCGCGGCCCATGGCGCAACACTGGCGCATAACAAAATATTGTTTAAAAACAAATACTTAAGTTGTTTATTTGATTTCAATGTTTTCCCCTCGTTGTTACGGCAAATGCAATGATAGCGTTCAACACTAACCACGTCGTTCCCGCGCAGGCGGGAACCCATAACACACGTGCCACTTGCGACGGCTTATAGGTTCCCGCCTACGCGGGAACGACAGTGTAGGTGTGTCGTGTGTTCATGCTACGCCGCCAGCGACGCTACAAACGGTTGAATGTCCGCCAACTCAGTCACGCGCCAGCATTCATCCGCCACGCGCTGCGCTTTTTCTTTGCCGAACGCAATTTCCATTTGCAGCCGCGTTTTTTCGGTGATGTGTTTGTCGGTCATCGGGTTTTGCGGCGTGCTGAGCGCGTGTTGGCAATACGCTTCAAACGCGCGGCCATCTTTCATCGTAACTTTGACCCGCGCGGCTTCGCGGCCGATTTTATCGTCGGCGTGCGCCACGACTTTCGCGCGCAGCGCGGCGATATCCGCATCATGCACCATCGCCTCGGTGACTTGCGGCAGGCCAGCCTCTTTGTGCATCAGCGTGGTGGCCGTCCAGTGCGGAAAACTCACCATCGCCTGCGCGCGAATTGTCGGCGCGGGGCGGTTGCACAGTTGCAGGCACAGCGGATCCACCGTGACATCCACACGTGCGATGTCGCGTGCATCGAATTTGTTTTTGGCGGTGATATCCAGGCAGGCATCGATGATCGGATGGATCACCACGCCGCAGGGATAGGGCTTATAGGCGAGGTCGAGAATTTCCCATTGATCGCCGAGGCCTTTAGTCGCGGCACCCATCTGCGGGTTCGAGGCGAACGACACTGCGAAGCCTTTCACGCCTTCGATCATGGTGTCGGGGCAGGTGTAGCCTTTTTCAGCGAGAAACGCCGCCCATAGCCCGCTGCGCCCCGCGTTGCCGGGCGTAAACCAGCTCGACATCGAGGCATGCGCCTCGCGGATGCCCGCCGATTGATTGGCGGCGATGCCGATGGCGGTGGTCATCTGGTCTTCGTCAAAGCCCATCACCTTGCCCGCCGCGATGGCGGCGCCGATGCAGCCGAGCAGCCCCGTGGTCGAAAGCCCCATCGCGCATTCCGCCGGCGGCGTGCACAGAATGTTGCCGATGCGGCAGCACAGCTCGTCGCCCAGCACCACCGCGGCGATCAATTGCTTGCCGCTGATCCTGCGGCGCATAGCCATCGATACCAGCGCCGCGCCTACCGGGCTGGTGGGGTGGATTACCGTCTGATAGTGCGTGTCGTTGAACGACAGCGCGGCGGAACTCAGCGAGTTCATCAGCGCGGCATTCAACGCATCGAGTTTCACGCTCGAGCCGATCACCACGCAATCCGATTTGCCGTTGAACTCGCTGATGGTCTCCAGCATTTTCAGGCACACCGGCTCGCTGGCGCCGCCCGCGGCGCAGCCGACGTAATTCACAAAAGCGCGCAGGCCCTCGTGCTGCACATTGGCGGGCAGGGCATCGAAATGGGTGTTGACGGCGAAGCGGGCAATCTCGCGGGTGATGTGGGTCATGTGATGTGCATTCGAGTTTTGGGGCGGCTACTATACAATGAACAAAAACAGGAAAGGTGCTCATGAAAAAAATCGTATTTGGACCTGAAATCGCCCCCGCCGCGTGGACGCTCGGTGAAGCGCTGCTGCCCAAGGGCTTCTCCATCGAAAAACTATCCGCCAGCCCGGATCAACGCATTGAACAACTCGAGTCGGCGGAGTTCTTCATGGGGTTTCGCAGCGGCGTGATGGATCGCGACTACGACCACATGAGCAACATCAAGCTGATCCAGTTTTTGAGCGCCGGCTACGACGGCATGGACCTGGAAAAACTGCGCAAGCTGGGCATACCGCTGTGCAACAACGGCGGCGCCAACTCCTATGCAGTGGCCGAACACG
>JAYVQD010000489.1:0-16219 GCA_043777275.1 Nitrosomonadales bacterium | reverse complement strand
TATGGGTTCCCGCCTGCGCGGGAACGACAAGGGGTCTTGGGTTTGGTTTTATCTGCGTTCATCTGTGCTCATCTGCGTAAATCTGCGTAAATCTGCGGCAAAAAATTGTTTTTGAACTGAGAGTTGACTATGCCCACCGACCAAGAAGAAATCAGAATCCTCGCCCCCACCGGCGTCACCGGCTCGGGCTTTCTCGAAAGCTCGTTTGAACAGGGCCTCGCGCAAAAGCCGCATTTCATCGGCGCGGATGCGGGCTCCACCGACCCCGGCCCGGAATTTCTCGGCTCGGGTGCGACGGCGTTTCCGCAGGCTGCGATCCGGCGCGATCTGCGTCTGATGATGATTGGCGCACGCAAAATCAACGTGCCGCTCTTGATCGGCACGGCAGGCACCGGCGGCAGCAACGAGCAACTCGAAACGATGGCGGCGATGGCCAAAGAAATCGCCGCCACCGAGGGCCTGAGCTTCAAGCTCGCGCTGATTCACGCCGAAGCGGATAAAAGTTATCTCAAGAAACGCCTGCGCGAAGGCCGCATCAAACCGCTATCGCCCGCACCGGAGTTCAACGAAGCGGTAATCGACCGCAGCGCGCACATCGTCGGCATGATGGGCGCCGAGCCGTGGCAGAAGGCGCTCGAAGCGGGCGCGGATATCATTATCGCTGGTCGCTCCAGCGACACGGCCATCTTCGCGGCGATGCCGGTGATGCGCGGATTCCCTGAAGGCATTTCGTGGCACATGGCAAAAATTCTGGAATGTGGCGCGGCCTCCGTCGTGCAACGCAAAACACCCGATTGCATGTTCGCCTGGGTGCGCAAAGATCACTTTGTCGTCGAAGCGCCCGACCCCGCCTTGCGCTGCACGCCGCAGAGCATCGCCTCGCACAGCCTCTATGAAAATGCCGATCCGTTCAAGCTGGTGGAGTGTTCCGGCACGCTCGATCTGACGAACTCACGTTACGAGGCCGTGTCTGAGCGCGCGGTTAAAGTCACCGGCAGCGAATTCATCAAGGCGCAGCGCTACACCGTCAAACTCGAAGGCGCGGAGAAAGTCGGCTACCAGAGCATCCTCATCGGCTCAGTGCGTGATCCGTTCATCATCCGCCAGATCGACGACTGGACGGCAAGAGTTACCGAGAAAATCCACGCGCGCGTGAAAATGGTGTTCGGCGACAAGCTGAATCCCTCCGACTATCTGCTCAACATCCGCATCTACGGCAAGAACGGCACCATGGGCCCGCTGGAGCCGGTGAAAGAAATTCGCTCGCACGAGTTGTGTTTGATATTTGAAGCCACCGCGCCGACGCAGGACATCGCCAACACCATCGCCGGGGTGATACGTCATCAGGCGCTGCATCTGCCGATACCCGAATGGAGCGGCCTCATCACCGCGATTGCCTGCCCCTACAACCAGATGGAGCGCGGCGCGGTGTATAAATTTAATGTGAACCATGTAGTAGAACCGGATTCGCCCACCGAAATGTTTCCGATGTCGCTCTACGATGTCAACGGCGCAACCGTGAAGGAACTCCAGCCATGACCCAACTCGCTGATCTGGCTCGCTTGATCAGAAGCAAAAACGCCGGGCCGTTTGAACTCACCTTCGACATCATGTTCGATGATGACGCCACCTATCAGCGCGTCAAAAATTCCGGCGCGCTCACACGTGAAGTCGTGGCCCAGTGCTACAACCTGCCGGTCAGCGACGTGAAATTTTTCTTTTGCGATCACGCGTATGCGATCAAAGCATCGATTCCGCGCCCGTATTTTCAGGGCGATCCGCGCGACAGCGATGGGCATGGCGGGCAACAGTATGCGCCGCTGATGACTATTGAGATTAGTTAATTTTATGTTTAAAAACAAATACTTATATTATTATTGTGCAATCACACTGCTGGCCGCAGGCAGCGCTGTTGCACAACCCTACCCCACCAAACCCATCCGCCTGATCGTGCCTTTCGCGCCCGGCGGCGGCACCGACATCACGGGCCGAGCGATTGCGATGAAGCTCAGCGAAGCGCTCGGGCAAACCGTGGTGGTCGATAACCGCGCGGGCGCTAACGGCACCATCGGTGCCGACATCGCCGCCAAAGCGCCGCCCGACGGCTATACGCTGTCGATGATTTCGTCGAGCCATTCGGTGAATCCGAGCATTATGAAAAAGCTGCCGTACGATCTCATCAACGATCTCGCGCCGATCACGCAGGCCACCACGCAGCCGTACGCGCTGATTTTGCATCCATCGGTGGCCGCAAAAAGCGTGAAGGAACTGATCGCATTGGTAAAGGCGAAGCCGAACTCGCTTAACTACGGTTCGTCGGGCACCGGCGGCCTGAGCCATTTGTCGGGCGCGCTGTTGTGTTCGATGACCGGCATCACCATGACGCATATTCCGTACAAGGGCGGCTCGCCGGCGTTGACGGATCTGGTGGGCGGACAAATACAAATGCTGTTCTCAACCATACTGCAAGCGCAGTCACAACTCAAAGGCGGTCGCGTGCGCGCGCTCGCCGTCACCACCGCCAGGCGTTCGGCGGGCGCACCGGATTTGCCGACGATGCAGGAAGCGGGCGTTGCAGGTTATGAAGTCGCCGGCTGGTACGGCATGGTGGCGCCGCTAAAAACACCCGCCGCGATTATCGCGCGACTTAACACCGAAACCGTGAAAGCCCTGCGCGCCGCCGACATCAAAGACAAACTCGCCGCCGACGGCTCCGAGCCGGTGGGCAGCACGTCCGAAGCGTTCAGCCTGCACATCAAAACCGAAGTCGCCAAGTGGCAGAAACTGGTTAAAGACGCGAATATTCGGGCGGAGTAAGTTACCGAACTTCAAGAACTATTTGTCACAGATTTACACAGATGAACACAGATTACCCCACCACTGTCGTTCCCGCGCAGGCGGGAACCCATAACACAGTGCCACTTGAGACGCCGCATGGATACCCGCCTGCGCGGGTATGACGAGTTGGGTTTTAATCTGCGTTCATCTGTGTAAATCTGTGGCAAAAGATTTTTGTTTTAACTTTCCGTTAAAGGAACACCCATGACCCTGGCCACCGACCTCGCCCAACGCATTCTCGAAACCCGCTACGCTGATCTGCCGCCCGAAGCCATCCACTGGGCCAAGGTGGGCTTGCTCGACACCATCGGCTGCATGATTGCGGGCAGCAGCGACAAGAGCACGCAAATCGTTACCCGCGTGACCACCGGCTCCAGCGGGCCGAGCCTGCTGTTCGGGCAGGATCGCCGCGTCGCCGCGCTCGACGCCGCGCAGATCAACGGCACTGCCGCGCACGCGCTGGATCTTGACGATTGCAGCAACACGCTGGGCGGGCATCCGTCGGCTGCCGTGCTGCCCGCGTTGTTTGCCTTGGCCGATCAGGGTTACGACGGTGGCGCTACCGGCGAACAATTCATCGCCGCGTATGTGGCGGGCTTCGAGACCGAATGCAAACTCTCGCTGTGCCTGAACTTTCATCAATACACCAAGGGCTGGCACCCGACCGTGACCATCGGTATTTTCGGCGGCACGGCTGCCGCGTGCCATCTGCTCGGACTCAGCGAAGAAAAAACCACCATTGCGCTGGCGATGGCGGCATCCATGGCTGCGGGTGTCAAATCCAACTTCGGCACCGACACCAAGCCGCTGCACGTGGGCAACTGCGCGCGCAACGCGCTGTTCGCCGCCGTGCTGGCGCGTGAGGGCTTCACCGCCAGCCCCGCTGCGTTTGAGCACAAGCAGGGGTATCTCAATGTGTTCAACGGCGAAGGCAACTACGATACGTCAAAGATTTTTCCGCACTGGGGCGCGCCATGGGATATCGTCACGCCCGGCATTGCCATCAAGCAGTACACCTGCTGCGGCAGCACGCATCCGGTGGTGGACGCCGTGCTTGATCTCACCAATGAGCACAACCTCAAACCGGAAACGGTCGCGCAGATTCAAACCTGGACGCACCCGCGCCGCCTTGAACACACCAACCGCCCTGATCCCCGCAGCGACGTCGATGCGCGTTTCAGCGTGCAGTACGTTGCCGCGCGCGCGCTCGCGGATCGATGCATACTCGCCGAACATTTCGAGAACGACGCCTACAGAGAACCGAAGATTCAATCGATTCTGAAACGCGTGGCCTCATCCACCTACACCAGCGAGCAGTTCCCCGCCGATAACCACTTCGCCGCTGAAGTGCGCATCACGCTCACTGACGGCAGCGTGGTATCGAAAAAACTCGATCAACCCTATGGCCGCACCTCGGCCAACCCCTTGTCCACCGAGCGCATGAAAGCCAAGTTCGACGGCTGCGTGCGCGGCATCATTCACGACGCCAATCTCGCGCCGCTGTATGCCACAATACAGGCGTTTGAAAAACTCGCTGACGTGCGCACGATGACGGCGCTGATTTCTTCAAGCCCCGTGCGCGCGGCGGTCGCTGCGTAATATTTCTCATTCACCCTGTCACCCTTCCATTCTCAACCAAAGGAACCACCATGAAGATAATGTATTTCGATGATTTCAAACTGGGTGTGGTCAAAGACGACAATGTGGTGGACGTCTCATCGGTGGTAAAAGCGCTGATACATACCGGCCCGCACGATCTCATCAACGTGCTGATCGAGAACTTTGATGTCTGGCGCCCCAAGCTCGAAGAATTTGTTGGCAAAAACGCCGGTGTACCGATCAGCGGCGTGCGCATTCGCCCGCCGCTGCTGCGCCCCGGCACCATCGATTGCATGGCGGTGAACTTCATGGAAGACGGCACGCGCGACGCGCCCGCGCCGATCAACGCCTTCAACAAAGCCCCTGGCGCCATCATCGGCAACGGCGACACCATGGTGTTGCCCGACGTGCCCGCCTCATTGTTCGAGGGTGAAGCCGAAGTGGCCGTCGTCATCGGCAAACGCGCCACCAACGTTAAAGCGGCCGACGCTATGAACTACGTCTTCGGCTATATGTGCTTTATCGACGGCTCCGCACGCGGGTTGCCGCCACCGTCCAATGTGTTTTTCCAGATGAAGTCGCGTGATACCTTTGCGCCGATTGGACCGTATATCGTCACTGCCGATGAAATCCCCGATCCGCACAAGCTGCAAATCACGTTGAAGGTCAACGGCGAGATCAAGCAGAACTTCAACACCGACGACATGGCGCACAAGATTCCGCGTTGCATCGAGTGGATCAGCTCCATCCACACGCTCGAACCCGGCGACATCATCGCCACCGGCACCAACCATCGCGGCCTGTCGGGCTTTCAGGACGGCGACAAGATCGAACTCGAAGTTGAAAAGTGCGGCAAGCTGACCATCCATGTGAAAGATGATCTGAAACGCACCTGGTCACGCGAGACGCGGCTCGATCGTCAGAACAAAAAACTCGAAGGTCTGACGCCGCAATTGAGCGGCAAATACACTAAAAATACTTAATAAAAACAAATACTTACACAGAGTCACCGAAGGGACGCGCAAGCGTCCCTTCGCTTTTTGCGGCACGCTTACGGCGCAGCCGACACCACCACTTCCCGCGAATCCGCGCGCCCGTGCTCGTCCACCACGCGCAGCAAATAGCGCCCCGGCTGCGCAGGTTTCCACGGCAACGCGATGCCGGGCTTACCTGCGGTGACAAAACTGTCGTTGGCAAACCAGTAGAGTGTGTTGACGCCGCCCTCGGCGGTGGCCGCGAGCGGCACCACGTTACGATCCGGCTGTGAGGCGCGCATCACATACGCCGCCCCGCGCACCGGGGCGCTGATCGCGGGCGGCGTGCCACCAAGGCTCGCGCTGCCGCAGTCGCCCGTGGGCGGCGCGCGGCGTGGCACGCCCGCCAGATTGAACAGGCGCATCAGATCCGACGGCCAATACTCGTACACCACTTGCTGCACTTTGCCGTGTTCATACGGCGGACACGCGACGCGTCCGCTGCGCGTATCGATCATCACCGCGCGATGCACATCACTCACGCGGATCGGTGATTTGCCGGGCACGAACCAGGTTTGCGCTGTCATCGGGCAATGCACGTTGGGCAGATCGCCCGATGCGGCGCACACTTCCACACGCGTGAGGTTCGGCGGGTTACGAAATACCGGCTCAATCAGGCCGCGGTCTTCGGCGGCGATGGCATCGACGATCTGAAAGAACAGCGGCGCCGCCGCCTGCACGCCGACATACGCCGGATTGCCTTCGCCATCGAAGCGGCCTATCCACACCACCAGCACATAGGGCCCAAACACCCCTGCCGACCACGCATCGCGAAACCCCCACGAGGTGCCGGTTTTCCACGCCACGGGTATCGACGTGCGCGTGCCGGCGATCGTGCCTTCGGGGCGCGGATTGGCGCGCAGGATGTCGAGCGTCATGAAGCTCGCTTCTTCGGAGAGCAGGCGCAGGCCTTCATTCGCCGACGCCCGCTCGGAAGCGATTTTTCGATATTGCAACGGCTGCAACACGCCGCGATTCGCCAGCACGCCATACATCGTGACCAGTTCTTCCATGCTCACATCACCACCACCCAGCGCCAGAGCCAGGCCGTAGTGTTTTTCGCTCGCCATGCGCGATACACCCGCGCGCTTTAAAAAATCATACAGCGAAGGTTGCGACAACTTCGCCGCCAGCCCCACTGCCGGTATGTTGCGACTGCGGATCAAGGCATCGCGCGCGCTGATGGGGCCGATAAAATTGCCGTCGAAATTCTCCGGGCTGAACGGGCCGAACGCCGTGGGCGCGTCTTTTAACACTGACAGCGGATGGATCAAACCCTGATCCATCGCCAGCGCGTAGATAAACGGTTTCAGTGTTGAGCCGGGCGAGCGTTTGGCGAGCGTGCCGTTCACCTGCCCGTTGATCGCGGTGTTGTGAAAGCCCGCCGAGCCGACCACCGCTTTCACTTCCATGGTGCGGTAGTCAATCAACATGGCGGTGGCGTTGTCGATGCCGATGCGGCGCTGGCGTTCGACGTAGCGGTGTATCTGCCGCTCCAGCGTGCGCTGTAAACGCAAATCCAGCGTGGACTGAATTTCACGCGAGGAACCTCCATCGTTACCCTGGCGCGCCAACAAATGATTGACCGTGTGCGGCGCATGAAACGGCAACTGGCTGGCCGTGCGTAAATTGAGCCCCAGTTTCATCAGCCCCGCTTGCGACGCTGCTGCGGGATAACGCGCCAGCCAGCGATCAAACAGCCGCAGCCGCGCGCCGGCAAGCGATGCGCCGTCGGCCCGGTCTTGTTCACGAATCAGCGTACGTTTTGAAGGGGCTTGCGGGATCACCGCCAGCGTCAGCGTTTCGGGCAATGACAACCCCTTGGTGGTTTTGCCAAAGTGAATCAGACTCGCCGCGCCCACGCCTTCGATGTTGGCGCCGTAGGGCACGATGTTGAGATAAGCCTCAAGGATGTCGCGCTTGGAATACATCGCCTCCAGTGCCAGCGCGCGCGCGACTTGCTTGACTTTGCCACCGATCGTACGTGAGCTGCGCGATTGATTGCGGTCGAGCATGCGCGCGAGTTGCATGGTGATAGTCGAGCCGCCCTGCCGCGGCTCGCGCGTGATGTAGGTGCGCCAGCCGCCGCGCGCGAGTGCAAACGGATTCACCCCGGGGTGGCGATAAAACCAGCGGTCTTCCTGCAACAGAAACGCTTCGATGATGTCAGGCGAGATCGATTCCAGCGGCAGCCACAGACGATAGCGGTCGTCTTTGGCGAGTGTTAAGCGCAGCAGTTGGCCGCGTGCGTCGTAGACGGCGACAGAGGAGGTGTAACGGCTGGCGAGTGGGGGTTTGGGGTAGAGGCGGATGGCTATCAGCGTAAGTGCCAGTGCCGTGAACAACAAGAGCACCGCCTTCCAATGCTTGGCAGGCATTGCGCGCGCCCTCTCGCCAACCCTCTCCCGGCGGGAGAGGGGGTTAGTGAGTTTAACCTTGTCACTCACTCGTTCACCCGTTCACTCGTTCACCGCTTCTCAACCACAATTTTCCCGCCCAGCGACCGCGCCTGCACGCTGCGGTCGTACATCGATTCGCCGTACGCCGGCGGCACCACGAATGTGCCGGTGTTGGTGGCTTTGATGCGATACGAGAATTCCTGAAACTCGGCGTTCACTACACCATAGAGCACCACGCGGTCTTCGCGCAGGTCGGCGTAGTCGGGGCGCCAGGTAGAGCGCTGCGTGCCTATCGGCGAGCGCCATTTGCGCTCTTCGTTTTCAGTCCGGTTCTCGCCTTCCGGCACCGCTGTCTGCACCGGGTTCAGTACCAGATCAAATCCACCCGGCAACAAATCCACCAGCGCCGCGTTATCGATGGCCTTGCGGTTCAACGCGCGGAACTTCAGGCGCACCTCGATTTCATCGCCGACCTTTACCGTCTTCACCGGATTGCCTTTGGCGTCTACGTATTCGCGCAACATCTCCAGGCCGTTTTTGATTTCGGTCTGCGGCAGCGTGCGGTCAAAGCCGGTCTGCTCCACCACGTAGTAGGCGCGCAGATCGCTCTTGTTCGAGAATTGCAATTTCGCCGCGTCCACCGAGAAACTCGCGCGCGGGATTAGCCCTGGCGGCATCGCAACCGGCCTTGTGGTGTTGTTACGCAGCACTTCGCTCAATGCCAGCGTACCCGGCGGTAATTTTTCCGCCACGTTGGCGTAGGCATCGAAGGCCATGATGGTGCGCCCGGACGAATGTGTGTTGTACGAACCGCCGGCGATTTCTTTCACCATGCCGTCGAGTGTTTCGGGCTTTAACTTCGGCAGGCGATCGGGGAAATACCGCGCCGTGAGATACAGCAATTGCGCGTCGCGCGACAGCGCATCGAAGTACGCATCGGGTGCGGCAATCGGCGCACCGAACGCAACACCATCAATCAATTTGTCCGCCAGCGCCTGCTGTTTCATCAACTGATAACTGGCCGCGAGGTAGGCCGACGCGATGTCCTGCGCGTAGGTCTTGGCGTGAGTCGCTTCCAAACGTTTTTGCACCGCTGCCGCAAAGTTGGTAGTGACTATGCCCTGGCGCGTCAGCAGATAAATCGCGTAAGCGCGCGTGCGCTCTTCCGCGAGGCCTGCGCCATCACTGCCGGCCAATGAACGTAAGTAATTATTTCCATTGACAATTATATCTTGCGGCACGGTGCGTCCCCGCTCGCGCGCTTCGATCAGAAAGTGCATTGCATACACCGACACCGGGTCAACCACATGCGCGTTCGCCGCCCACAAACCAAACGCGCCTTCACCGTTTTGACGGCCACGCAATACCTGAATCAGATCATCGAGCGTTTTGTATTCCTTCGATTTCACGTAACCAAACTCCGGCCGGTTGCCGAGGATCAGCGCGGGCAAGCCCATGCTCACCAGTTGCTCGGTACACGAATACTGAAAGCCTTGCAGATAAGCGGTGAGCCCGTGCGCCAGCGTCAGCGGCACATGCGAAACACTCGCCTCCATTTTGCGATAGTGCGGATACAGATTGCGCGTCACCGCCGCTTCGGCATTGCCGTTGCGCACGGTGCCCACGATGAGTTGCGTGATGTACGGCTGCGCCGGACGCACGCTGATGCTCGTTCCGAGCTTCGCGCTTTTGTTCATGCCGCTGGCGCTGAAATTCAACGAGCCTGCGCCTAACTCATCTTTCACACGTACCTTGAAGCTGGTCACCCCTTCGCGCAACTCGCCGACCTTCAGCGTATTGCTCGCCGCGCCGACTATCTCCAGATGCGGTGACACTGCCAGCGTCACCGCGATCTGCGCCTCGGCGCCGGAGCCCGCCACGTTATTCGCCACGCCGACACTGACATCAAATTCGTCCCCCGGCGTCACCGTCAGCGGCGCATTGGGCGACAACACGAAGTCCCCGCGTGACAAGGTTTTTTTCTCGAACACGCCAATCGAATCTTCGTTCACCGCAATCGCCATCACCCGCAAGGTGCCGTTAAAGGTTTCCGGCACCTGCCACGTCAACTCGCGCTCCTGCGGACCGCTGTCGATGACGCCCGACCAGTACACCACCGGCTTATCCGCGCGGCGCTTGAACGGATTCAGATGTTTGCCCAGCGCACCATCGCCGTCGCCGCCGGGCGCTGCCGCCGCCATGAAGCGCTTGAACTCCGGCAAAATCAAATCGAGTATCTGCGAGGTACGCACTTCGAGTGCGCGTTTCTGGAAAAAAAATCCCAGCGGATCCGCCGTTTTGTAACGCGCCACTTGCAGAATGCCCTCGTCCACCGCGATCACTACGAGGCGCGAAGGCTTGCTGGTCGAGTGTTTGAACTTGATGGTGTCGCCCGGCTTCACCAGATCGGGTGCGCTCACCGTGGTTTTCAGTTTGCGGCGATCCAGGTTCACCGAAAACGGCTGCACGCCATAGGCCAAGGGGCTGGCGTAGATTTCGTCCGAACCGGCATCGCGGATGAACGTCACCGTCACGTAGCCGTTGCCTTCAAAATCTTTGGGCAGCGCAATCTTTTGCGTCGACGCCGTGGTGGTCGCGGTGAACCACACGTGCGAAAACACGCGCTCGCGCTCGATGGTGATCAGGCCCGACCCCACATACGGCGCCTGTATCGACAACTCGATTTCTTCGCCCGCGCTGAAATCTTTTTTGCTGAGTTTCACCTGCAACTCGGCATTTTTCTCCAGTGAGCGCGTGAGGTTGGCCGCGCCCGCCACCTCGTACGACACACGCGCCAGGTCCTGCCCCGCCGCATCGCGCACGATGTAGGCGTAACTGCCCGGCGTGTCGGTGGCCAGCGCCACGCGCGAACCGACGGCGGCAATGGTGAAGGGCTTTTCCTCCAACTGCACGCGCTTTTCACGCGACTCGTATTTGTAGGTGTTGTTCGATTGCTTGGTCAGCACCGACACAAACTTGCGTTCAACGTGGATCAGCTTCAAATCCTTGGCGTCGGTTTTTTTGGCCGACGGATCGATAGCAATCAACTCCACGCTGCGCTTGGCGGCGCGCGACACATAGTTCAAATCGCCATCCGCCTTGTAGCCGACCAGGAACGGCATATTCGACACCAGTTGCGCAGCTTCTGCCGTCACACCACGCCCGCCGTCGGCTTCAAAACCCTGCGTCACCACATGCAGCCGGTACGTCGCCTTGGCAAAACGCGCCAGATTCAGATCAAACTCGGCCTCACCCTTGTCGTTGGTTTTGGTGTCAGGCAACGCCTCGGTAAAGCCCTCCTTAGCGTATTGCGGATCGTGAAACTGGTAATCGCGCCACTGCGGAAACGACGGCAACGCGGGTTGCAGTGTCATCGTCGCCGTCACGCGGCGCGCATCGGCAGGGGTGCCGAATAGATTTTGCAGTGAAATATTCGCTTTCAACTCCTGCGGCGTGACCCAGCCCGCAACCGATTCGCGCGTAAAGCGCGCGCTCATCTTCAAACGGTCGGGCATGAATTCCTGCACCTTCACCGTCACCGAACCCAACTGGCTGTGACGCTGGCCGTCTTTTACGATATAGAGCGACACCGTGTAGTCACCGGTGGGCGAGGTGTCCTGTGTCGCGTGGCGTACCTCCTCAAAGCCGCTTTGCGAGAGCTTGATCTTGTCTTTGCGCAGCACCAGGCCACGCGCGTCGGTCACTTCGTACTCCAGCGGCGCGCCTGCGATGCGAGTCGCCCAATCCGCTGACTTGACGATCATGCCGACACGGATTTCTTCGCCCGGCCGGTAAATGCCGCGATCCGAAAACAAATACGCCGACAGCTTCCCTGCCTCGGCGCTGCTGTTCACCCCGCCGACATCGAAGCGTGAAAAATCAATCACGCGGTCGCTGCGGTCATACGGTAGGAACGAGGTGTCGTTCGCCTTGCGCGCCACATACACCGACGGCGCTTTCTCGCGCTCAAAGCCCTTGAAATCCGGCAGCCGCGCGCGGCCCGTGGCATCCGTGGTTTGCGAAGCGATCACCTGCCCGTTGCGGCCCATCACCTCAATCGCCACGCCTGCCACCGGCTGGCCGGTGGCAATCGATTGCACAAACACATCCTGTGTGCCGTCGATAGCGCGTTTGACCACCATGCCCAGATCGGTAATGACGATCAGACGTTTGTCCACTGCACCCGTGGTGCGTTTGGTTTTGGGGTCGTAGCTTTCGACCTTGACGAAGAACACGCCGCGCTTGCCCCCATCAGCGTCCAGATATTTGCCGAGATCAAGGCCAAGGTAATTCGGTTTGCCGGGTTCGCTGGGCGGCGCATCCTCAAACTGCGTGGAGCGTTCGACGAGACTGTCCTCGTTGAAGCCGTTGTTAAAATTGGGCTTGGCAAAGCCGCCTTCCGACATGGTGACGAGGTGTTGCAATTGCTGCGGCAGCAACTTGCCGATTTCGTAACGGATGCCTTCCACGTCGCGCACCAGCACCGCGAGTTTTTTCTCGCCCGACAGCGCCAGCAGCGCGCCCTGCGACGCGATACGCAACTGGCGCGGGTAACGCTGCACGCGCAGCACGCCGTCGCGCTCTTTTTCCATCAGGTAACCGCCGAAAGATTTCATGCCCTTCTCGACTTTCACGACCACATAGCGTCCGGCATCGGCATTGAACTTGAAGCCATGCTGCGGCACATGCTCGCGCTCGGCGGGCACGGCCTCCAGCTTCAGCGGCTCGGATTGCGACAGAATCTCAGGGCCGATCTGTTGCGACTGATTCGACCAGTTGTGCGGCTGCTTGCGGTCTTCAGGTTTGGTATTCGGATGGTGGATCGGCAGCACCCACGCACGCACTTTGCCGGCGACTTCTTTTTCGTGCGTATCGGCTGAGAGGTTCACCATCAGGATGCGATCCGGCTCCAGACGCTCATTCTCAGCCAGCGTCATTTCAAAGCCTTGCAGCGCAAGGCTATACAGGCCCGGCACCACTACGGATTGCCTGATCGCATCCTTGGTGACATTGCCGCCACGCGCCGCACGCGCACCCGCTTCGATAGTCACCGCGATTTTCACCGGCTGCGACGGAATCGGCATCGGCTCCGAGTGAATAGTGGCGTTAAGCTTGAACTTGTCGTAAGTCACCTTGAATTTTTTGTTGTCCGCGCCGATGCCGAGGATCACGCCATCCTTCCCCTCTTCGCGCAACACGATGCGCTTCTCGAAATCCGCGACGTCCACCGGATGCGTGAAATTCACCGTGGCGACGATTTTTTTCGACGCTGGATCGGCCGGGTCCTGATAGAACTGCGCTTCGGCGAGCTTCGCCACAAACGGCGCGGTGGTAAATTTCACGCGATAGTCTTTCAGGCGCACCTGCTCGGCGAGCAAGCCTTTTTTCGCCAGCGTCGCCACCACTGCGGCGCCCACCGGCCAATCCGCTTTCGGATTCAGACTCAGCGTGCGGTCGTCCTCCCATTTCCACACGCCATCGATGCGCGGCTCAACTGTGATACCTGCCGCCACGTCTTTGCCGACGCCCGCGAGGGGGGCTACCGAATCGCTGAACTTGACTATCAGCGGATCGGGCTTGGTATTTGCATGGGGCTGATCCATCGCGGTCGGTCCCGGCACGGTGACTTCGTAAGTCACTTCCAGCGGCTTGGGTTGTTTGTCGTACCAGATTTTTCCAGCAGCGCCGCCGGCGATGATCGCAAGGCCCGCAAAACCAGCGATCACTGCGCGCCGCCTATCCGCGCGCACCCAGCTTGCGCAAGCAACGCCACAAAACCCAAGCGCGTTGCCGATACCGCGCAACCACCCCGGCGCCTGCCATCGCACCTCGCCGATGAGCGGGCGCAGCAGGCGGTAAATGGCACCGCGCAAGCCAGCGGATTTAGTCGATTCGAAGGTGGGGTCGCTCACGGCAGTTCCTTTATAACTATCTGTTTTTATTAAACTTTTTTGTAACTAGGCAGGAGCGGGAACAGGTAGAAGGGACTTTCGTTCGCCAAACACGGCGTTCCAATTCACCCGCGCCGTGATCTGCATCAGCACAAACAAGGTCGCAATCGCGCCGACGGTGATCGCCAGCCCGGTGAGTCCCTTGAAGAAAAACGCATACGAGAACAATACCAGATACACCAACTGTGCCGTGCCTGCGGCAACGATGGCGAACGCCACGCCGAACACGATGCGCAGATAGCTGATGGTCAGCACCATCGACACCACTGCTGCAATGGCGAAGGCCGCGTGTATCGATGCCTGATCGGCAAGATACGCAAACAACAGATGAAACGAAAAGAACGAGGCCGCCAGAAAAAAGAAATGCATCGGATGAATATCAACCTTGCGCACGATGCCGATAGTCAGCAGCACCACGATAAAAAAGAACAACGACACCGGCGCAAATGACGCGATCTGGCTTGCCAACGGGCCGGGCTGCAATTTGTCCGGCATCGCCATCGCGATGTTGACACCCGATACCAGATGGCGGTATTCCCATTTCAGCGCCCAGCCATCGGCAGCGCGCTGTTTGGACACCGGCGAAATCGCGTCATCCGGGAAATCAATCGCCTCAAAGTTGGTGCGCATGGCGAGTTTGAAGTTGCGAACCTCGGACACCCCGCTGCCGAAATGGTAGCTCCAGCGATCCAGCCCCTGACTGCGGTAGCCCACGCGCAGCGTCACCTGCTCGCCGGGGCCGAGCCGCGTATGCCCGACGAATTTATCTTCGCCCGGCGCGGGTTGGGTGATCCACTGCGCGCCATCGATCTCAAAACGCAGATCGTCAAACACCGCGCGTTTGGCCGGAAACGGCATTGCGATTTCGATATCGCGTGCGACCCTGGCGTTGTTGGTCACCACATACGTTGCGCCAAAATCCACGCCGTACGTGGAATACCAAAGCAACCCCTTCTGCCGGTGATCGAGTTTGATGCCCACTTGAAGATCGCTGCTGTCGAGCGTGAGTTTCTCGGTGAGCTTTTCTTCGACCGTTTTGATGATTTTTTTGCCGTCTTCGAGACTTTCAACTTTTTTGGTCACCGTTTCTGAAGCGAGTATCACCGGCGGTAATTGCGCCTGCGGCGCGCCCCACAATTGCGCCACCCGCGACTTCAGGCTGGAGTCGGCGGTATGCGTGCGCTTGTAGGTAGCACCGGCCAGCACAAACCACGCGACGGACACGCAGGCGAAGATAAAGCCGATGGCGAATAGTCTTTTAATCATGTTTTCTCCCGATCAAATATTGCAACACGCGCGAGATGCTCCGGGCCAGTGACTGGGGACCGGCGCCGCCCATCCTTTCCGTCCATAGCCCCAGTCACTGGCCCGCGGCACCCCACGCTTGATAGATGCCGCCACGATCACGACATCAGGCTGACCGCTGCCGCGATCAATAGCCCCAACAGCGTCGCCGCCGCAGCGCCTACAATCAGCGCCTGCACCGCCAGCATCAGCATGTCGTTGGTGATTTTTTGCGCGGCGAATACCACGGGTTTGGTGCGTATGTTCATGTGCTTCTCCTGTTGACTACCCGGCACCACGCCGGGCGGTTGAGGCATTAAACGATTCCGGCGTGGCGCTGCGCAGGCACGGTCATGGCAAAGCACTGATCAATTGTGGCAACAAAAAGGCAGTTGCTTCGCCCGGAGCCGGAGCGCCGGCGGTTGCGGTATATTCATCCTGCGTTTTTCACTGCTGTTCAGGAGCTGCTATGCCGCGCCGCATTGCCCTTGTTGAAGATGATCCGGTTATCCGCGCCAACTATTCGGACGTGCTGAAAAAACACGGCTACGAAGTGATTCAGCACGCCAATCGCCCCGACGCGCTGGCGGCGATGCGCACGCGGCTGCCCGATCTGGTGCTGCTCGACATCGGCTTGGGCGACGAGATCGACGGCGGTTTTGCGCTGTGCCGCGACCTGCGCGCGCTGTCGGGCACGCTGCCGATCATTTTTTTGACCGCGCGCGACAGCGACTTCGACACCGTATCGGGGCTGCGCATGGGCGCGGACGACTACGTCACCAAAAACATGAGCCTGCCGCATCTGCTGGCGCGGGTGTCGGCGCTGTTTCGCCGCGCGGACATCGCGCGTGAGCCTGCGCCCGCCGAAGACCTGCTCACGCGCGGGCCGCTGCAACTGGATTTACAGCGCTTCAGCATCCGTTGGAATGGGCACGAAGTCGAACTCACGCTGACCGAGTTCTGGATGGTGCATGCGCTGGCCAAGTATCCGGGGCATGTCAAAAACCGCGATCAACTGATGAGCGAAGTGCATATCGTGGTGGACGACAGCACCATCACCTCGCACGTCAAGCGCATCCGCCGCAAGTTTGCCGCCGTCGATCCGGCGTTTGAT
>JAYVQD010000488.1:0-4126 GCA_043777275.1 Nitrosomonadales bacterium | reverse complement strand
GATCAACCTGCGGCAGGTGCGCGATGACGCCGAACGCATAGCGATCATCAGGGTCATGAGTCGGGTCGATGGAAATATCTCAGAAGCAGCGCAAATGCTGGGTGTCAGCCGCCCTACTCTGTATGACTTGATCAAACGCCACGACCTGAAACAGTCTATCGGGGCCCAGGCTAACGAGGACTGACGTGCGGCATTTCTAGCCGAACACTCCGTATTCCTGAATATACATAAGAATTTCTCACGTAGAGAATAGCGCGCAGGGGTTGCGTGATCCAATCTTAAGCGTATATAGTCCGCCCGATGGATGGCACCGTAGCGAATCTCCTGGACATTACAGCGCGCCTTTGGCAAAGCGGGCGCCCAATCCCACGCGGAGAGCGGAATGTCATTCCCCACCACGCGACGCGCGTTCCCCAGAAGCACCCAGAGCTCGTACTAGTACGAAGCGGATATCGTGTGCGGCATGCGAATTCCCTCGCGCAGCGCAAAAAAGCCCGCACGCTCGTAAAGAGCATGTACGCATGGCGGGGCTACGCCACAGACAGTACTGCTGCACTGCAGGAAACTCCAAACTGCGTCACGTTGGAAGCATCAACTGCGAAAAAACTATTTGGCACGCTCACCGTAGCGCTTGATTCCGAGGAAGGATTGTTTGCCGATGGGCTATACCGGTCCGAGATCAATAACCTGCGCAGAAAGGGTCGCAGAGTCTGCGAAATCACCAAGCTTGCCTTCAACCCAAAATACAGTTCGAAAGAGGTCATCGCATCCCTGTTTCACCTCGCCTACCTATACGCCCACCACATTCACAACGCTACGGACATACTGATTGAAGTAAATCCACGTCACGCAAGTTTCTACCAACGCAGGCTAGGCTTTCGACAAATCGGTGAACCGCGCACATGTGCTCGCGTTAATGCGCCAGCAGTACTACTGCTTGTTTCAACGGATTATGTGGCGTCGCAAATATCCCAGCATGCTGGTTCCCACCACATCGGTGAAAAGTCACTCTACCCTTACTTCTTTTCCGACAGCGAGGTGCGGAACCTGACCAACAGGATCCGCTGCGCTGCCTGAGTGTTGGAAAATCCGAGGCTTGCAACCCAAAAGCGGCAGGATTATCTCTCAGCCACTGAGTTTTTTCCCGCAATACCTAATACACATCGGACGCCACTGCGCGAGAGAATATTCCGTAATACATTTTTTACACGTAAAAAAACCCCGCCGAAGCGGGGGTTTTTTGTGAAACGATCCTCGATCAGGCAACTACTTTAGCCTTGCGGCGGCGCAGACCTGCAACCAGTCCCAGCAAGCCGATGCCCAGAAGACCCAAGCTTTCCGGTTCCGGCACTCTGTTGAAGTCAACGACACCTGCTGCATTGGTGATCGATATCAAGTTCCCGTTGACAGCAACTCCTTGACTTGTATTATTGAACGCGTCAAACGCGATGTTATAGAATGGACTAGGGCTCGTAAAAAACAAGTTGCCCGCTGCGGTGTTGGCATAATTCTGAGTCGAGTTCAGGAAAGCACCAAACAGCGCATCAAAACCCGCCACGCCGACAATCAAAGACCCATTCCCAAGAGTGATGTCATCAACTGTGGTACCACCGACGGTTGCGCTTGTGCTAAGGGCCGCATTTGCCTGCGTGAACGTGGTGTTATTATTAGGATCAGCGCGCAACGTGAAATTCAGTGAAGTCAGGTTATAGTTGCTACCCGCTGCGCCGAACGGGCCACTCGAGAGGCTCCCAGCCAGGCTGAACGTAAGGTACATTTGATAACCTAAAGTGCCTGGTCCCAAATTGAGACCACTCGTTCCGGCTCCCACATTACTCCCGTTGTTCACAAAAGCACTGAAATTGACCCAGCCCGCCCCAGTAAACGTATTCGGCCCAGGGGTCAGCGTCAAGAGCTCAGACGAAGTACCATTGATCTGGTTGGCCACGAACGGGGCTTGAACTTCGCCAATTCCGGTTGGGGTAACAGTAAACGGCGGCGAGGCAGAGAACGCCGACGCCACTATACCCGCAGTAAGGACAGCGCCTGCGGCAGCCTTTGTGAGGGGTTTAAACAGTTTAGACAACATATTCATGATCAATCTCCTTAGTAAAATGATTATTAAACAATTAAACGCTATCTTCGCGCTACACTATAAGCATTAATCGGGCCAGATTAATTTATTATTAATAATCATATACTTAAATACAACTCATATTTTTTCACTGCCAATGTGTAAGATTTTACGACATTTTTGGCTCCATAACCACCTCGGTACTCTAGCGCAGCCGATGCATCGCCTGAACGGGTCGTATAACCGGTTAACCTACCCCTAAGCCTAGCCTCAAAACCGGTATTTTACAGACGTTAGTAAGATTTTCGGCCACGGTTTTCACTTAATGAACTTAGGCAGCATCCAACCTAAGGGGCAAGATTCCGTAACTGCCGTGCTCAGGGAACTCGACGCGATTACGCGCTTTTTTGCCGTCCTAGCCCTATAGAGCCCATACGCTATAAGGGACACCTACTCTTATAGTTAGGCGCAGGGAAGCGCCAAAGCAGCTAATAGCAAATCCATTACACAAGTCCCAGGGGCATCGAATTTCACTTCGCGCCCCGAAATTACGCATTACGGACAACGTTGTCCCTAGTCTAGCAAAGGGCATGGCAAGTGTAAGAAAATCCGACATCTATCAGACCACTATGCCTGAATGAGCCAGAATCGAGCTAAAAAAGTGGCTTCGTGATAGTTTTTTTCCTTTGGCTTGCAGTAGCATTGAGGTATGCCAAGACTAGCCTTTGCCCCCATTATTTTCCGCGAACTATTTGGGAAGCGCACCCTGCCCCGGGAACCCGAACCCGACCTGGTCATGCAGGACGAGGAGCAGGTCAAATCCTATTCACACGCCGGACGCATTGACGGGGTCATGTCGGCCGCCTACCTATTCCACAGCGGGCAGGCGTCTTCTGTTATATGCGGCGCCAAGCGCGTCATTGATCTCGGTTGCGGCCCGGCGACTCAGCTGGCGCAGATCGCCTCGCTCAACCCTGAAAGCCAGTTCACCGGCGTCGATCTTTCTTCTACTATGCTCGACAGCGCCCGTAAGCATGTTGCGGTCTGCGGCCTAAACAACGTGAATTTTTCGCAGGGTGACATTACCAAGCTCACTCAGTTCGAAGATCATTCGATTGATGCGGTAATCAGCACGATGGTACTGCATCATCTGCCGACCTACGAACACCTGATAGCCTGTTTTCGCGAAATATCGAGGGTGCTCAAGCCCGGTGGCGCTGTATATTTGACGGATTTCGGTCGTCTCAAGTCGCTGAAGTCGGTAATCACCTTTGCCTATATGAACGCCGACCAGCAACCACATATCTTCTCAATCGATTACGAACGCTCACTCAGGGCCGCTTTTCTGCGGGAGGAATTCGTGGAAACAGCCGCCGAGTGTCTGCCGGATACCGTGCAAACTTACAGCACGGCTATGGTGCCGTTGCTGGTCATCGTGCGTACTGCGCCGCGTTCAGTATCCAAAGAAGTCGCGGCAAAACTGGATGAACTTAAAAAGGCACTGCCGCGACGCTATCGTGCCGACTTGGAGGATTTGCGTTTATTTTTCCGGCAGGGTGGCCTGACGGGAGATCCGTTTAAGGTGGCTTAGCGACACTGTGAATGCCGGACTGAGCGGATTGCCGGGGAAAAAATCAGTGCAAAACGCATTCAGGCAATATGGGCAATAGGTTCTTAGAATCTTTAGCCGCGGCTAAATCGTCGCGCCAATTCTGTAATAAATATGGATATGCGGCGATCGTCGACTTGCGATTGCAGGGCCCGTGTCTTAACTTTCCGGCTTGAATATGGATGCCAACTGGGTGCATGACCTTGCAGCGGTGGCGGTGCGTGCGCCGTCTGCCGATAACTCCCAGCCGTGGGAGCTGCAGTGGAACGGGAATGCGCTGGATATTGTCTATGCGCAGCGCAACAAGGCCCACAGCGTGTTTACAGCGAATAGCCACGCGACGCTGCTCTCCGTAGGTGCGGTGGTGGAACATGTCCAGTCGGCACTGGCGGCAAACGCCATGCCGGCCACTTGGCAGTGGCCTGCAAATCCGGCTTTGGGGC
>JAYVQD010000487.1:0-4136 GCA_043777275.1 Nitrosomonadales bacterium | reverse complement strand
GCCGTTCTACCATTGAACTACACCCGCGAACTTGCGCCCGCCAACGCCGCATATTCTACACCCGGTGCTGCACCGCCAGCTCGGAACGGGCCGCATTTTGGCTGAACGTCACGCGCACTGCGGTTGCACCCAGCAGTGGCATGCCGACGCGCTGCTGATCGCCCTCAAGGCAGTTGACGCGGCGGATCACGCCAACCCGCCAATCATGGACATGGAGGCGCATGGTATCGAAGAAAAATGACAGCGCGCCGACTGTGGCATTGATATTCAACGCGCGCGCACGCGTCAGCCGCTTTGGATTATGACGATTCCCGTGCGGCTTCACGGCGCCTTCGCTTTGGCAAAATCCACTTGGGCGCAGCAGCCGCTATCCATACCCGAACGACCGAATGACCAAATAACCGAAGCGCGGCATGGGAGGTAGCAATGGGACAGCAGTTGCGCGTAAAAGCATTGTGGGGCAGTGTAGTCTTCGGCGCAATGCTGTGCGCCGCCATGGCCGCCACCGCCACCCTGGCCGCCGGACTGGGGCCAATGACGGTACGATCGCAGCTCGGTCAGCCGCTGGTGGCGGACATCGAATTGCTGCTACGCGACAAGCGCGATCTCGTTGGACTTTCCGCGAGCCTTGCGTCGGTTGACACCCATCGCAAGGCCAACATGCCGTACGCCGGGGCCACCTTGGGACTGAAAACCGCTCTGCAGACGGTAAAGAGGGACGGCAAACCATTCGTGTCGAATCGGCAAAAACTGTGGTGGAACCCACCGTGAAACTGCTGATCGTGCTGGATAGTCCTGGCGCGCAATCGCTGCGCGCATACAACGTGTTGCTTGAAGTGCCGGAATCGCCGCGCCGGCAGTGATGACGGCGCCACTCGTCCGCACACGGCGGCAGCGCGGTATTACGATTCGACGCTCAGCACCGTAAACGTTACTCGCTCACACGCCGCGCTTCTTTCGACCACGGCCGTGGGTCGCAACACGACATGTTGCGTGCCCGCCAACATATGCACATCTTCAAGATTCGTAAACGAGCCGCCGCGGACGAGCACTTCCACCTCCGGCGAATTGGCTGCATCAGTGCTTAGCAGTATCGCGCGATCGATCCGCATGCGCTGCGACGCCCCCAGCCGCGGCGGCTGGCGCGGCTCCCCGTTGCGGTGCATGCGCACCAGCGACGCACTGCGGCTCAGCAATTGAATCCCCACGCATTGCTGGCTGCCCTGGACGCGAAACAGGCGGCGCACCACACCCACGCACCATTCGCGCGGCGGTTCGCTTTGGACACCCACCAGACTGCCCACTTCCACCCAGTCGCTGGTCAACGCGGGTATCTCCGCACCGTATCCGCCCTCGCTTAGATCATGCACGACCCAGCTTTCCGCAGTGGGCTGGTCGGTAAAATCCAGCGAGTCGTTGACCGCGAATTCCAGCGTGCGCACGATGTCCTTGAATCCCGGTACCACAGTGATGCGCGTATTGACTTTGCGCCGCTCGTGCTGCCGTGCCAGCGTCTTGCCTGACCAATCCTGATACACATGATCGAGGATGGCCTTAATAAACACCGGATCGGCGCTGTCGTCCGGCGTCAGACCCAGCGGTAGTTCGCGTATCGATTCATAATCCGCAATGATTTGTTCCAGCGCCTCAACCGCCGCGCCAGCGCCGAAATACAAAACGTCACCGTCAGGTTGCGGCACACGGGACATGCGCGCTGGCGCCTGCGGTTGCTTGAGGTCGAACCAGTGTGTGCAGCCCGCATCGGAAAATTCCGACAAGATAAACTGGGGCGCAAACTGACTCACCACCATCGTGGCAAAATCCTGGCCTGGCGGCTGCAGGACTTCGCACGACAGCGCCGACTGCATTAGCGCCTTGAGAAATTCGCGTTTGATGGTAGTGATCTCGCCGGCATAAATCACCAGCGCTTTGTCGGCTTCGTCCGCATCCACAAATGCGTACATTTCCGCCAGTCTCGTCCACAGCCGCTCCGGCGGCGCCGCATAGCGTATGCGCATCCATTGCAATTGGCGCCGCAGCGCACGCAACGCGCGCGCGCATGCCACCGGAACATTGACGCGAAATCCTATCGCGCCCCGGGCATCGACGGCGTAGCGCCGGACACACTTTGCATAGCCCGCAGCCAGCTCGCTCCAGCAACGGTACGCGCCATTCCACAGTTCGTTTTCACGCTGTTTTTTCTGCCGCGATGTACTCAGATACTCGCGCAACAAGGTGCGCGTATGTGCCAGCGCCGCAACATCCAGCCGCTGGATGTCGTCGTAACACTCGTCCAGCGTCAGCACCTCACTGTGATTGACGGCCATCAGGGCTTGGGTAATGGCATGCACCGCTGCTACGGCGTCATTGTCCGGCAAACCGGCAATGACCTCGCGCGCCCGTTTGACGACCGGCTTCACCACCGCCGGTCTGCGTCCACTCAACCAGTTAAACATGCCCCTCTTGGCTCCCTGTCATCTGCGATTTGACAGTGAATTCTAACCAAAAAGCCGCCATCGCACCTACGATTGATTGCATGCTGGCGTGCTGCGCCCATGGAGAGATTCCCCAATAACGCAGGTACCCGGTAAAATGCGAATGCAGGCTATCCGCAGCTGCACGACGGCGTTCGACGGTTTTAGACGAGTTTTAGACGTATTTTTGCCGAATAGCACGGAATGGACGGGCTCTTGATCTGCGTCACTGTAAATGGCGATAGCCGCCAGTTCGACCATCCGCTGACCTGCGCTGGGCTGGTGCGCGTGCTCGGCTTGGCTGGCAAGCGCGTCGCGCTGGAACGCAACGGCGAGATCGTGCCGCGCAGCGCGCTGGAAACACAGTCGCTGGCGAACGGCGACAAAATTGAGATCGTGGTTGCGGTTGGCGGCGGCTGAACACGCAGCCGGCATTTTTAAGAGGAGTTTCGCGTCATGTCCCCGCACGAAAATCTGGACCTGCTGCTGATCGGCGGCCGCTCATTTGCCTCGCGGCTGTTGGTCGGCACCGGCAAGTACAAAGACTTCGCCGAAACCCGCGCAGCCGTCGAAGCCAGCGGCTCGCAGATCATCACGGTGGCTATACGCCGCACCAACATCGGGCAAAATCCAAACGAGCCGAGCCTGCTCGATGCGATACCGCCGTCGAAGTACACGCTGTTGCCGAACACTGCGGGGTGCTATAGCGCCGACGACGCGGTGCGCACGCTGCGGCTCGCACGCGAACTGCTCGACGGCCATGATCTGGTAAAACTCGAAGTGCTGGGTGACCCGAAAACGCTGTACCCGAACGTGGTCGAAACCATCGCCGCCGCAAAGACGCTGGTCAAAGACGGCTTCAAGGTGATGGTCTACACCTCCGATGATCCGATTATCGCCAAGCAGCTCGAAGACATCGGCTGCGTCGCGGTGATGCCACTGGCCTCGCTGATCGGTTCCGGCATGGGCATTTTGAATCCATGGAACCTGCAAATCATTATTGAAAATGCCACAGTGCCGGTGGTGGTCGATGCCGGCGTGGGCACCGCCTCGGATGCCGCGATTGCGATGGAACTCGGCTGTGACGCCGTGTTGATGAACACCGCGATTGCCACCGCGCGCGATCCGGTGCTGATGGCCTCGGCGATGAAAAAAGCCGTTGAAGCCGGCCGCGAAGCGTGGCGCGCGGGCCGTATGCCGAAAAAGCTGTATTCGGCCTCGCCCAGTTCACCGACGGCCGGAATGATCGGCAAAGCGTAAGTAGCTTTATCATAAATTATTGTTTATAAAAAAATACTTACAATAGTTTGTGCTGACCACGCCACGCCACATTCGCAGTTACGTCCTGCGCCAGGGCCGCGTTTCCAGCGCGCAGCAGCGCGCGCACGAGACGCTGCTGCCGCGTTACGGCGTTGCTTACCGCGAATCGTTCGTTGATCTCGAACAAGTGTTCGGACGCGCCGCGCCGAAAATTCTGGAGATCGGTTTCGGCATGGGCGAAACCACCGCAGAGATCGCCGCCGCGCAACCGGAGAACGATTATCTCGGCGTCGAAGTACACACGCCCGGTGTCGGCAGTCTGTTGAAACAAATCGATGCGCGCGCGCTGACCAACGTGCGCATCATCCAGCACGACGTGGTGGAAGTGCTGCGCCACATGAT
>JAYVQD010000486.1:0-4137 GCA_043777275.1 Nitrosomonadales bacterium | reverse complement strand
CGCACCGCGCGCTCCAGATTGACCCGCGCGCCCTGCTCAAAACCTGCCGTGCAGCGCAACGTTTCACGTGACACGTCAGCTTCGAACCACGTCGCCGCGCCCGCTGCTGAAATTTCCACCGCCGTCAGGCACACGCCGTTCACAGCGATACTTTCGCCCACTTGTCCATCCGCCAGATCGAAATCCGCCAGCGCCGACACGGAAACTCGGACGCGGATGCGCACACCGCCGGTCGTGGGATTCACCGCAGCGATGCTGCCAACCGCCGTTACGATACCGGTGAACATTATACCGGCCCCACCCGTGCCAGAATGCGTATGTCCGGCCCGATTTGCCGCACATCCACAAATTTCAGCGTGCGCTGCGCCGGCAGCGCCGCTAACGAGGCTAACGAGGCTAACGAGGCTAACGAGGATAAGGCCGGCAGATTAAACATGCCCTGCGCCGCATCGCCCAACACACTCGGCGCGAGATACACCAGCAGTTCATCCACCAATCCTTCATGCATCAGCGAACCATTCAATTTAAAACCCGCCTCGACGTGCAGCTCATTGACGCCCCGGCGCCCCAATTCCAGCAACAGATCGGATAACTCCACCTTGCCTGCGGCGTTAGGCAGCACGATGATTTCCGTACCTTTGTCCGCGAAAGCCTGCAACTGCGCGGGGTCCGCCGCTTGCTCCGCCACCGCGATCAGCGTGCCTTCGCCCACCACATGCGCGTGCGGCGACGTTTGCAACCGGCTATCCACCACCACGCGCAGCGGCTGCCGCGGGGTCTCCACCTCACGCACGGTCAAGCGCGGATTATCGTCGATCACCGTGCCGATGCCCGTCAGAATGGCACACGCCTGCGCGCGCCACGCGTGACCATCGCGCCGCGCGTCGGCGCTGGTGATCCACTGACTCTGGCCGTTCAATAACGCGGTTTTGCCATCAAGGCTCGCCGCGATTTTCAGCCGCACCCATGGCCGGCCGCGTGCCATGCGCGATACAAAACCGATGTTCAGTTCACCCGCCTCTTGCGTCATCAGCTCCGATTCGACTGCAATATTACTCGCGCGCAGCATAGCAAACCCTTTGCCTGCCACCAGCGGATTCGGGTCCTGCATCGCCGCGATCACGCGCGCCACACCGGCGGCGATCAGCGCTTCGCAACAGGGCGGCGTGCGCCCCTCATGCGAACACGGTTCGAGCGTGACATAGACCGTCGCACCGCGTGCGCGCTCGCCGGCGGCGCGCAGCGCATGCACTTCCGCGTGCGGCTCGCCGGCACGTTCGTGCCAGCCTTCGCCCACCACAACGCCATCGCGCACGATCACACAACCCACGCGCGGATTCGGCGTGGCCGTATACAGCCCGCGTCGCGCCAGCGCCAGCGCGCGCGTCATGAAACGGTGATGGTCCTGATCCTTCAATGAAATATTCATGGCTGCTATGGCTGTTTTCGCTGCGCGTGGCGCCGCGGCTACGCCCCACGTCTCACACCCGCGGCGCCCTACTTCTTGCCGTTACCCGGCTTCTGGACTTCCTTGATCGCGTCCTGGAAGTCATCCACGCCCTGAAAACTGCGATACACCGAGGCGAAGCGGATGTACGCCACATGGTCAAGCCGGTACAGTTCACGCATCACCATCTCGCCGATGCGCTGCGCGGGCACTTCACGCTCGCCCAGCGCCAGTATGTTTTGCGTGATGGTGGCGATGGCCTCATCCACCAGCGGCGTGGGCACCGGACGCTTGTGCAACGCGCGCAGAAACCCGGTGCGCAATTTTTCCAGATCGAATTCCGTGCGGCTGCCGTCGTGCTTGGCCACCTGCGGCATGCGCAACTCCACCGTCTCGTAGGTGGTAAAGCGTTTGTTGCAGGTCTCGCAACGGCGGCGGCGGCGGATGCTGTCACCGGCGTCGCTCACACGCGAGTCAATCACCTGCGTCGAATCATTTTTGCAAAACGGACATTTCATACGTGTTTACGCTCTCCCACGCTCTCTCACGCTCTCTCACGTTTGTACGCGCCATCAGTTTCCGTAAACCGGGAATTGTTCGCACATTTTTTTCACTTCGCCCGCCACGCGTTGCAACACCACGTCACTGTTGTGCCCCTCGATGACATCGGCGATCAGATGCGCGACTTTTTCCACCTCCAGCTCGCGAAAGCCGCGCGTGGTCATCGCGGGCGAGCCCACACGGATGCCGCTGGTCACCGTGGGGCGCTGCGGGTCTTTGGGTATGGCGTTCTTGTTAATGGTCAGATGCGCCTTGCCTAGCGCCACTTCGGCCTCTGCGCCGGTGACATGCTTGCTGCGCAAATCGACCAGAAACATATGACACTCGGTGCGGCCCGACACGATGCGCAAGCCGCGCTCGTGCAACACTTTGGCCATCACGCGCGCGTTGTCGAGCACCTGCTGTTGATAATCGCGAAACTCGCGCGTCATCGCCTCCTGAAACGCCACCGCCTTGGCGGCGATCACGTGCATCAGCGGCCCGCCCTGCGTTCCGGGAAACACCGCGCTGTTGAGAATTTTTTCATGCTTGGCATCGGCCAATATCAAACCACCACGCGGCCCGCGCAGTGTTTTGTGCGTGGTGCTGGTGACGAAATCGGCAATGCCCACCGGGCTGGGGTACACGCCCGCCGCGATCAAGCCGGCGTAGTGCGCCACGTCGGCCATCAACAGCGCGCCACACTGATCGGCGATGGCGCGAAAGCGCTTCCAGTCAAAACGCAGCGAATAGGCCGACGCACCCGCGACAATCAACTTGGGCTTGCGCACCAGCGCGAGCTCTTCCACTTCGTCGTAATCGATTTCTTCGGTATCCGGGTTCAGGCCGTACGCCGCAGCATCGAAGTAACGTCCGCTGACGTTCGCGGGCGAACCGTGGGTCAAATGACCACCGCTGTCGAGGCCCATGCCGAGGATCACGTCACCCGGATGCAGCACCGCCTTGAACACAGCAAAGTTCGCCTGCGCGCCCGAATGCGGTTGCACATTGGCATAGCCTGCGTGGAATAATTTTTTGGCGCGGTCTATCGCCAATTGCTCGGCCACATCGACGTACTCGCAGCCCCCGTAATAGCGCTTGCCCGGATACCCTTCGGCGTATTTATTGGTGAGCACTGAGCCTTGCGCCGCCAGTACGCGCGGGCTGGCGTAATTTTCGGAGGCGATCAGTTCGATGTGGTCTTGCTGGCGCTGACGCTCGCTTTCGAGCGCCTGCCACAGTTCCGGGTCAAACCCGGCGATAGTGTCTTTGGCGGTTGAGAACATAGTGGGCGTGCGCTCAGTTAAAAAGTGAAGCGGCAGGTCAGGTCGCGTCAGGGCTTCGCGGCAGGCTTGGGTGCCGGCCCGCCGAGCGCCTTGATGACCTGCTCGGTGATATCGATGGCCTTGCTCGCGAACACGGCATCCTGCACCACCAGATCAAACTTCTGTGTCGTTGCCAACTGCGTAACGATTTGCGTCACTTCCTGAAAATACTTGCGGCGCTCTTCGGCTTTGCGGCGTTCGAGATCGTCCACAAACGCGCGCGCCTGCTGCTCAAAACGCTGCCCCTGGGTCTGAAACTCCCGCTCCTTGGTCTCGCGTTCCCGCGGATCTTTGATGCCCTGCAATTGCGATTGCAGCGCCTTGACGCGCGTTTCCGCGGTGCGCACCTCCTGCTCGCGCGCGGAAAACTCTCGCCGCAAAGACTCCGCAATATCAAACGCGCGCTTGGTGTCATTCTCGACACGCTGCCCATCAATATAGCCCAGACGCGTCTGCGCCTGCGTCACGGCAGCCGGTTGCTGTGCGGCCACGGGTTGCACCGCCATCACACACAACAACGCAAACACCCAAAATACTTGTTTCATTGCTTTACCTGAAAATTTTCTCAACGACACACTCAAGGACGCGAATCGAACGAATAACCATCCGTTTTCTTAGCAGCGTACGGTATCACATTCCCCCTCACCTGCGTAGGCCGCTGCGTAGGCCGCCGCGCAAGCTGCTATGCAGGCGGCCCAACCATCGCCTCGGCGCGACGCGCCTCCCTTTCCAGCGGCCCGTGCGGATAACCCGGCCACACACATTCGCGCAGGTAGCGCCGCAAAAATCCGCTGAATCGTCCGTGCCCGTACGACCCGTCGCGCT
>JAYVQD010000485.1:0-4138 GCA_043777275.1 Nitrosomonadales bacterium | reverse complement strand
CTCAGGAGAAGCGCGTAGGGCGGTAGGCGTTGCGCTTTTTCGTCTATGAAATTACGTCTCCGACAACAACTCCTCCACCACCGCCAGCTTCGCCCGCTCGATAGCCTTGCCCGCTAGCGACGTTTTCAGCGGCACGCGCGCATCGCGCGGCGACAGCACGGCGATTTCGATGTCGGTGCCTTCGTCGTTCATCGTAAACACCGGCACGGTGATACGCACTTCACCGCTGTAGAGCGAAGTCTGCCCCGGTTTGTAGTCGATGCCACGGCCAATCAGAAATAGCTCCACCGCCTTGGCGTCGTCGGTGAACAACTGAAGGTTGATGTCGGCGTATTTGCCGGCGCTACCGCTCAATACCGAGCCGCACAGATGCGGATTGAATTCCGCCAGTTGCTGCATCGCGCGCACGGCTTTCTCGCGCAGTTCCTGCAGGCGATCACGCTGGTCGGCGGCGTGGAAGGTCTGCTGATAACTTTTGAGCGCGTCGTCGATTTCGTCGTTGCCGGGCAGGTGACGGGTGTCGGCCACGCCGGCCTGGCGCGCGGCTTTTTTCTTCGCCAGTGCGTAGTCTTCGATGCCGTCTTCGGCCATGATGCGCGCGGCCAGGTGGGCAATCCGTGAACGTTCGTCGTTGCGTTGTGCGCCACGAGACATTATTGTTTTAAAACAATTGGTTACGTGCAGAATCCGGAATGGCCGACGGGCTGGGTTGAGCGCCGGCGGGGCTGTCGCCGGCAGGCTCGGGATTGGGGCGCGGCGCGAACTCCTGGTAGTAAACCTCGCTGCCAACGCCAAGAACGCCCTGTGGCGCCTCCAAAGGCTGCTCGGGCACGCCCTTGAGCACCGCACCCATGTAGTTTATCCAGATCGGCAAGGCGACCCCGCCACCGGTCTCGTTGCGGCCGAGCGTCTGCGGCTGGTCAAAGCCCACCCACACCACGCCGACCAGGCCGGCGTTATAACCGGCAAACCACGCGTCGAGAAAGTCGTTGGTGGTGCCGGTCTTGCCGCCGAGATCGCCGCGACCGAGCTTCATCGCTGAGGCGGCGGTACCGCCACGCACCACGTCGCGCATCATGCTGGTCATGATGTAGGCGTTGCGGGCGTCAATCACGCGCTCGGCATTGACGTTGGCGCGCGCGGGTTTTTCTTCAAACAGTACTGTGCCGCGTCCGTCCTCGATGCGCTGGATGAAGTAAGGTTTGACTCGATAGCCGCCATTGGCGAACACCGAGTAGCCGGCGACCATTTGCATCGGCGTGACATTGCCCGCGCCCAGCGCCATCGTTAGGTACGGCGGATGCAGTTTGGCGTCGAAGCCGAATTTCGTGATGTAGTCCTGCGCGTAGTGGGTGCCGATGGATTGCAGGATGCGTATCGACACCAGATTTTTCGAGCGCATCAACGCATTGCGCATGGGTATCGGGCCATCATAGGTGCCGTCGTAATTTTTGGGGGCCCATGCCTGCCCGCCGGTTTGCGTGGCTGAAAATTGCAGTGGCTCGTCATTGATAATGGTCGAAGGCGTAAAACCTTTTTCCAGTGCCGCCGAATAAATAAATGGCTTGAAACTCGAGCCGGGCTGGCGCAGCGCCTGTGTGGCGTGGTTGTATTGCGTGCGGTTGAAATCGAATCCGCCGACCAGCGCGCGGATCGCGCCGTCTTTGGGATCTGCCGCGACCAGCGTGGATTCGACCGCCGGCAATTGCGTGATGAACCAGCGCTTCTTTTCGTCTGGCTGCACGCGGATGATCGCGCCGCGGCGGATGCGCACATTGGGACTGGCCTTGTCGCCCAGCGCCTCGGCGACGAATTTGAGGCCCGCAGCATCGCTGATGTCGATCCATTCGCCGCCGCGCCGGTACGCCTTGACGCGCTTGGGAGAAGCCTCGAGCACGATGGCCGCACGAATGTCGTCGCTATCGGCGTGCTCTTGCAAGGCTTCTTCCAGCGCTTCTTCGGTAGCACCGGTCAGCACTTCGGCGTACGCTTCCGGGCCGCGGTAACCGTGCCGCCGGTCGTATTCGAGCACGCCGCGGCGCAGCGCGGCATACGCGGCTGTCTGATGGTCAACGAGGATGGTGGTGTACACCTTCAGGCCCAGCGCATACGCGCCTTCCTGATAACGCTCATACATCGCTCTGCGCACCATTTCTGCGACGTATTCAGCCCGCGTGGAGAATTCGTTCAACTCATTTTTCACCGTCACCGGCTGCTGGTCGGCTTCGCTCTGCTGCGCGGCGGAAATGGCGCCCATTTCGCGCATGCGGCGCAAGACGTACTGCTGACGCAACTTGGCGCGAGCAGGGTTCGCGACCGGATTAAAGCTCGACGGGGCCTTCGGTAAGCCAGCGAGCATGGCGGTTTCAGAGAGGGTGAGTTGTGCCAGCGTTTTGCCATAGTAAATGTGCGCGGCAGAGGCAAAACCGTAGGCGCGTTGCCCGAGGTATATCTGGTTGATATACAGCTCCAGAATCTGCGATTTGCTCAGGCTGGATTCGATCTTGAACGCGAGCAACATTTCATTGAATTTGCGGGTAAGCGTTTTTTCGCGCGAGAGAAAGAAGTTACGCGCCACCTGCATGGTGATCGTGGACGCGCCCTGGCGCGGGCCGGTGAGCGTGAAGTTGGCGAGGGCCGCGCGTGCCAAACCGATATAGTCAACGCCCTTGTGCTGGTAATAGCGCTCATCCTCGGCGGCAAGGATGGCGTCAACCATGGTTTTCGGTACTTGTTGCATCGACACCACGGCACGGCGTTCCTCGCCAAACTCACCGATCAGCTTGCCCTCGGCGCTATAGACCCGCAGCGGTACTTTGGGCCGATAATCGGTCAGCACTTCCAGCGACGGAAGCGTCGGCCAGACCATGACGGCGGTGAACGCAAACAGCAACGCTGTTGCGAAAATCCCTACAACCACAAGTAATAGGGGATAGGTTACCCAGCGAACAGACATTTAGCGGTGGCCTTCAAAGCGATATCTTGAGAAAATTCCTACACTTAGACGCTTTTGTTGATAGTGTACTTGAATGTCTACCAACAAAAAAAGAACAAGCTACACTATATCTCAGAATACGCGCTGGCTCTAAGAAGAAAACCGGCTCCGAAGACAAGAAACGTATATAAAATAACAACTTGTAATTAGACTTTGAAGTAAATTAACGGGCGAAAACACGCATATGCCTATTCTTAAAGGGAAATCTGGCGGGGCACTCGGAGGCTTGGAACGAATATTCCAGGCCAAGTCGCCGCCGTTGATTGGTGTTGATATCAGCACCTCCGCCGTAAAAATGGTCGAGCTCTCGGACCGGGGCAACAAGATGTATCAGGTCGAGCGCTATGCGATCGAGCCACTACCCCGAGACTCCGTGGTGGAAGGCAACATTAATAACCTTGACGCGGTCAGCGAATCCCTCAAGCGTTGCCATAGCAAACTCGGCAGCAGCATCAAGAATATCGCCATCGCGTTGCCCAACGCCGCCGTCATTAGCAAGAAAATACTGGTTCCCGCAGGTTTGACCGAAGATGAGATAGAAGTTCAAGTCGAAACCGAAGCCAACCAGTACATCCCGTTTTCCCTGGACGAAGTGAATCTCGATTTTCAGGTTCTCGGTCCGGCGCCCGGCAGCCCGGACGACGTTGAAGTGATGATTGCCGCGTCACGCAAGGAAAAGATTGAGGACCGTGTCGCCGTGTCTGAAGTGGCGGGACTGAAAGCCACCGTGGTCGATGTGGACTTGTTTGCGGCCCAAGCCGCATTTGAGCTGATCGAATCCCAGTTTCCGGACAAAGGCAAGGATCAAAACATTGCGATCGTGGACGTCGGCTCCACGTTTACCAATGTCAATGTGCTGCGCAACGGGCAATCGATTTATTTGCGGGAACAGCCCTTCGGCGGCGCCCAATTGACTCAGGAAATCCAGGATAAATTCGGACTGTCACGCGAGGAGGCCGAGGTCGCCAAGCGCGCCGGCGGCCTGCCTGACAACTATGAAACGGATGTGTTGCAACCCTTTCTGGAAACGTTTGGGCTCGAGGTCGCACGCGCGTTGCAGTTCTTTTTTACCTCGACCCAGCACAATCAAGTAAATCACATCGTGTTGTCGGGCGGTTGCGCCGCGCTAGCGGGTGCGGATGC
>JAYVQD010000484.1:0-4142 GCA_043777275.1 Nitrosomonadales bacterium | reverse complement strand
ACTTAGCCGTTCGTGGTGAGCTTGTCGAACCACAAATGCCCTTCGACAGGCTCAGGGCGAACGGGCAAAGGGCTTAAGTGAACAGCATTGGGTCAGGTATTCTGCACCACGATCTTCGGAAACATCGACGACAAATCCTGTTGCTTATCGGCGATTTTGACTGCCACGCGGCGCGCGATCTGTTTGTAGATTTGCGCGGCGCGGCCGTCGGGATCGGCCACCACGGTAGGCGTGCCGGAATCGGCCTGCTCGCGAATTTTAATATCCAGCGGCAGCGAGCCGAGCAATTCGAGATCGTAATCCTTGCCCATTTTCGCGCCGCCGCCTTCGCCGAAAATGCGTTCTTCGTGCCCGCAGTTCGAGCACACGTGCATCGACATGTTTTCCACGATACCCAGAATGGGAATGCTCACCTTCTCGAACATTTTGAAACCCTTGCGCGCGTCGATCAACGCGATGTCCTGCGGGGTGGTAACAATAATCGCGCCGGTCACCGGCACGCGCTGCGCCAGCGTCAACTGAATATCACCCGTACCCGGCGGCAGATCGACAATCAGGTAATCCACGTCGCGCCACTTGGTTTCATTGAGCAATTGCTCCAGCGCCTGCGTCACCATCGGGCCGCGCCACACCATCGGCGTTTCAATGTCAATCATAAAACCAATCGACATCGCCTGTATGCCGTGGCCTTCCATCGGCTCCAGCGATTTATTGTCCTTGCTGGTGGGCTTGCCGGTAATGCCCAGCATCATCGGCTGCGACGGGCCGTAGATATCCGCGTCGAGCATACCCACGGTGGCGCCCTCGGCGGCCAGCGCCAGCGCCAGATTCACCGCCGTGGTGCTCTTGCCCACGCCGCCCTTGCCCGACGCGACCGCGATAATATTTTTTACCCCCGGCACCAGCTTCACGCCACGCTGCACCGCGTGCTTGACGATGTTCATGGTGACGTTCGCAGTAACGTTACCCACGCCCGGCAGCGTTTTGAGCTTGGCGGTGATTTCGTTGCGCAGCGGTTCGATCTGGCTCTTCGCCGGATAACCGAGTTGCACATCAAGCGTCACGTTGTTGCCGTCCACCTTGATGTTGCGCGCGGATTTGCTGGTGACGTAATCCTTGTGCGTATTGGGATCGACGAGCGTTTGCAGCGCGTCTTTGACTTGCTGTTCGGTAATGGCCATGGGAATGTCTTCCGGTTTGCGGTGAGCGGTAATGAGGGCGGAATTGTAATGAGAATTGACGGCCAAGTGTGATTTACCGTGAGGGAATAAGGGTGGGATTTGTTACAATTCAAGCCCTTAGCCGCAGCCCCCTTTTATTAGCCATGACCCAGCGCCGCCTATTCGTCACCACCGCCTTACCGTACGCTAATGGCGCGTTCCATATCGGACACATCATGGAGTACATCCAGGCCGATATCTGGGTGCGTTTTCAGCGCATGCAAGGGCACGAGGTGCATTTCGTCGGCGCCGACGACGCGCACGGCGCGCCGATCATGATCGCGGCGGAAAAAGCCGGCAAGACGCCGCAGCAGTTTGTCGGCGAAATTGCCGCTGGCCGCAAGCAGTATCTTGATGGATTTCATATCCAGTTCGACAACTGGCATTCCACCGACTCGCCCGAAAATACCGAGCTGTCGCAGGACATCTACCGGCGGCTGACAAAAGCGGGGCTGATTTACAAAAAACCCGTCGAGCAACATTTTGATCCGGTCAAAGGTATGTTTCTCGCCGACCGCTACATCAAAGGCGAGTGCCCAAAATGCCACGCCAAAGACCAGTACGGCGACGCCTGCGAAGTGTGCAGCTCGGTGTACGCGCCTACGGAACTAATCAATCCGTATTCAACACTCTCTGGCGCGACGCCGGTACTAAAAACGTCTGATCATTACTTCTTCAAGTTGTCGGACGAGAAATGCGTCGCCTATTTGCGGAAGTGGCTCGACGAACCGGGCCGCCTGCAGCCGCAAGTCGCCAACAAGGCGCGCGAATGGCTGGAAGGCAAAGACGACAAGGCGCTCGGCGACTGGGACATCTCACGCGACGCGCCCTACTTCGGCATTCCGATTCCCGATGCGCCGGGTAAATATTTTTATGTGTGGCTGGATGCGCCGATAGGGTATCTCGCCAGCTTCAAGAATTACTGCGCGCGCGTAGGTATCGACTTCGAAAAGTTTCTGGCCGACCCTGCGACCGAGCAAATTCACTTCATCGGCAAGGACATTATTTATTTCCACACCCTGTTCTGGCCGGCGATGTTGGAATTTGCTGGCAAACCCTACAAGACGTCAAAACTTTACGTCTACGTCCACGGCTTCATCCAGTTGGGCGGCGAAAAGATGTCCAAATCACGAGGAACCGGCCTCAGTCCGCTACGCTATCTGGACGTCGGTATGAATCCGGAGTGGTTGCGTTACTACATCGCGGCCAAGCTCAATGGCTCGGTGGAGGATATTGATTTCAACCCGGATGATTTTATGGCCCGGGTGAATAGTGATTTGATTGGGAAGTATGTGAATATTGCTAGTCGAATTGCTCCGTTCCTGGCAAAGTTTTTCGACAATCGGATGCCGGCCATTCGCATGCGTAGCATTGGCGGGTTCCCTGTTCCGGCTGACGCTGGTGGATTGGCGGTTGCATTGGAACGCTCCCGAGAAATTCAAGGTTACTTGGATTCTCGGGAATTTGGCAAAGCCACTCGTTCCATCATGGAAGTAGCAGACGCAATCAACGTTGAAATTGACGGTTTCAAACCCTGGCTACTCGCAAAGAACGCAAACGATAACCCTGAAGCCAAGGAACGGCTTGGCCAAATTTGCGCTAACTCGATTGCTGGTTTCAAGTTACTTACGATATTTCTCAAGCCAATTCTCCCTCGCTTGGCAGAAGCAGCAGAGCAATACTTGAACAGCGGTCATTTGACTTGGGCCGTGGCGGAGCTTCCATTAAGCGTTGAGAAATTCTTACCTGCTGGACATGAGTTTGGAAAGTTTCAACCACTGATGACCCGCGTCGAGGAAAAACAACTCGACGCACTATTCGAAATTTCCAAGGAAACAAAACCCGTGACGCCCTCCACTCCCCACCCTACGTCGCCGGCTAAGGCCGAAGCAACGACCAGCCCCGCCGGCGCCACGCACATTTCAATCGACGACTTCACCAAAGTCGATTTACGCATAGCCAAAATCATCAATGCCGAACACGTCGAAGGCGCCGACAAACTGTTAAAGCTCACGCTCGACGTCGGCGCACTCGGCACGCGTCAGGTGTTCGCCGGCATCAAGTCGGCTTACGATCCGGCTACGCTGATCGGCAAGCACACCGTGGTCGTCGCCAACCTCGCGCCGCGCAAAATGAAGTTCGGCCTGTCGGAGGGAATGGTGCTCGCCGCGAGCGGTGAGGCTCCGGGATTGTTTCTGCTCTCACCCGACAGCGGCGCGCAACCGGGCATGAAAGTAAAATAACGTAAGTATTTGTTTTTATTAATTTTTTTATAAAAACCTCAATGACACTGCACAGCGTAGAAGCCATTGCCATCGACATTCCGCTGCCGCTTAACTTCGGCGGCTCGACTTACAGTGTGCTGAAACGCAGCACGGTGATTACGCGGCTGCGCACAAGCGATGGCCTTGTCAGCAATGTCTACAACGGTGATAACCGCGAGCATGCGGGCGAGATCGCGCGGCTGATTAGCGACGTATTGTTTCCGCTGGTCAAGGGCATGCGTATTTTCGAATACGAGCGCATCTGGGAAAAGCTGTTCGCGCTGACCACCGCGCAGGGCGACCGCAAAATTCTGATGGAAGCGATCTCGTGCATGGACTGCGCGATCTGGGATTTGATCGGCAAATCTCTCGGTAAGTCAGTATGCGAATTACTCGGTGGCTATCGCGATACGCTGCCGATACTTTCCATCGGCGGTTATTACATGCCGGGCAAAAAGCTCGCGGATTTCGGCAAAGAAGTCGAGTCTTACAGAAAAGCCGGCATGGCGGGCTGCAAATTCAAGGTGGGCGGCCTGTCGCCTGCAGAAGACGCCAAACGCGTAGCCGTGGCGCGCAAAGCGGTGGGCAATGACTTCATGCTGTGCGTCGATGCCAATCGCGGCTGGTCGGCGCAGGATGCGATTGAATTCGCGCGGCT
>JAYVQD010000483.1:0-16323 GCA_043777275.1 Nitrosomonadales bacterium | reverse complement strand
TTTTGTCGAAATAAATTTTGCACAGTGGCGGCAGAATTTTCTGCGCAATGCCGCGCGCCACCAGCAGCGTTTCCAGGGTGTTGCAGGTGCCGAGGCGCTGCGTCTTGGCGTTGTCGGCGATGCGGATGGCTTTATCGACATCCGCTTTGTCGTCAATGTAAACGTGGCACACACCGTGCAGATGCTTAATCATCGGGATGCGCGAATCGCGCATCAGGCGCTCGATCAAGCCCTTGCCGCCGCGCGGCACAATCACATCGACGTAATCCGGCATGGTGATGAGCTCACCCACGGCGGCACGGTCGGCGGTTGCTATGACCTGAATTACGGTTTCAGGCAAACCAGCCGCGCGCAAGCCTTCATGCACGCAAGCGGCAATCGCCTGATTGGAATGCAGCGCTTCCGAGCCGCCGCGCAGGATCGCCGCGTTGCCGGATTTCAAACACAGCCCGGCAGCGTCTGCCGTCACGTTAGGCCGCGATTCATAAATAATGCCGACCACGCCCAGCGGCACGCGCATCTGTCCCACTTGTATGCCTGACGGACGATACTTGAGCCCGATGATTTCGCCCACCGGATCGGGCAGTTTGGCGATCTGCACCAGGCCGTCGGCCATCGCCGCAATGGTTTTGGGCGTGAGGATCAGCCGGTCTATTGCTGCATCGTCGAGTTTTTTGTGGCGCGCTTCGGCGACATCCAAAGCGTTAGCGTCGAGCAGCGATTTTTCTGCGCGCAGAATCGCCTGCGCCGTGGTCGTCAAGGCGAGGTTTTTGGTAGCCGTGCCGGCCTTGGCAATCAGCCGCGACGCGGCGCGCGCTTGCTGGCCCACGCCCTGCATGTAAGTTGGTACGTCCATCGGGAGATTTTACCCCGATTACCCGGAGATCAGAACAAGGGGAGCCACAACGTCTCTGTTCGCTGCGCTTCAAAATCTGTCACGCACACGCAAATAACTCGCAAAACGCGGTAGTCCGTTTTGGGTAAGGCCGCGATAGGTATACGTCACCAGGGTTCCGACAGCAGGCGGCTTGGCGCGCACGGCATCGGTAAAACCAGTGCCAAGCTGAAAGCGCTTGCCGTCCGCAGTTTCGACTTGCAGCGAGCCCATTTTGCCTTCGTATTTGCCTTTGCCCGCGACGTGGCCAATCACCGTGGCTTCAGCGTCATCGAGCGGTTTCAATTTGAGCAGCGCCTCGTTGCGGCCGGTGAGGTACGGCGCATCGGCGCGATGCAGCATCAAGCCTTCGCCGCCCGCGCGAACGATGTCCGCGAGCTTGCGTTTGAGCGCGGCGTTGTCGTTGATGCGCCATTGCTCTACGGCGACGAGTTGCGCAAAGTTGGCTTCAGCCGTAATGCGTTTGATTTGTTCGTGGCGTTCTGCAAATGAACCCGGCGCGTTGGGCAATTCAAACACCATGTATTTGATCTGCCGCCATTCGTCATCCTGCGGCGTTGTTTTACGCACGGTCCCTGATGTTTTTTCAAACTGCCCGCGCGCGATCCATAACTCTCCGTCGAGCGCCTGTTTGGGTAGTTTGGCAATAAACCACGCCGGTGCGGCAATCACATTGCCCGCCCGCGTGCGCAGCGTCTGGCCGTCCCACAGCCCGCGCACGCCATCATATTTTTCGCTGACGAGATAGGACTTCGGATCAATGTCGTTGCTCGCGACGTGGGCGAGCAATGCGCCGGTCGCGGCGGGTGATGGCGCGGGTTGTGCGTGGACGATGGTGGCGGGCGCGAGCCATAAACCAACACCAAGCGCTAGTGTGGCCATGGTCAGCATGAGTGTTATCGGTTTTGTCATCGGGTTACTCCTTCGCTGTTATTACGCTTATCCGTCAGCGGACAACAGTGCCCACAGCGGCACCGCCTCCATCCGCTCGCCCAAGGTGAAGCGCTGCTCGCCGGGGTAGACGACATAGAGCGCATCGAGCTTGAGATCGTCCATGGCGATGCGCATGGAGGGGGTTATTTTGGGTGCGTCGGCGCGCTTGAATTCAACGCCGACGCGTTGGCCGCCGCGCAGCATCAGCAGATCCAGCTCCGCTCCCTGATGGGTGGCCCAAAAATACGCTTCGTCCGGCTGGGCAAGCCGCAGCACTTGTTCCAGAGCAAAGCCCTCCCAGCTTGCGCCGCAATGCGGGTGAGCGAGCAGCGCGGGCAGCGTTGCCACGCCCATCAGCGCATGCAGCAGGCCCGTGTCACGAAAGTAGATTTTCGGCGACTTCACTTGCCGCTTGTTCAGATTCTCGTGCCAGGGTTGCAACTGACGCACCATCAGGGTTTGGGTCAGCGTATCGAGATAACGCCGCACAGTGGGTTCGGATACGCCGAGCGAGCGCGCCGGATGCGCCGCCGTCCATATCTGCCCGTGATAGTGCGCCAGCATGCGCCAGAAGCGCAGCATCGCGGGCGCGGCAATATTGACGCCAAACTGCGACAAATCCACCTCGACGTGGCTGGCGATGGCCGCAGCGCGCCACGCCAGACTATCGTCATCCGACGCGGCCAGATAGGCGCGCGGGAAACCGCCGCGCAGCCACAGGCGGGTGACCGCATCCGTGTCGTAGGCGCCCGCGCCGCAAATTTCCGTCAGGTTAAACCCGGCGACTTCGATGGTTTCAACCCGTCCCAGCAATGATTCGCCCGTTTGACGCAGCAAAGCGGGGGATGCGCTGCCCAGCAGCAAATATTGGCCTGGTGTATTGGAGCGGTCGATCAACACCCGTAACAGGGGAAACAGCGCAGGGTGGCGCTGCACTTCGTCGATGACGATCAGGCCGTGTAGCCGGGATAGCGTATCCATGGGCTGCGTCAGGCGTTGTTCGTGGAGCGGATTTTCGAGATCAAAATAATTGGGCGCGCTGCGAGCGAGAAAGGTCTGCGCCAGAGTGCTTTTGCCCGACTGACGCGGCCCGTTGAGCACCACCGCGCGCGCGCGGCCCAAGGCCGCGCGCACGGCGTGTTCCAGATCGGGGCGGGGCAGCGACAGGGGCCGTATCGGCGTTGGCATGCGGTAAGCCTAGCATAATGACCATGAAATTCCAACATTTCACGTTGGAATTTCATGGTGTTTTGTCCGGCTTATCCTGGCGGGAAACGCAAAAAACCCCGGCGCGATACCGGCGAAAACTACGCGCGCGCCGCGCGCGCGGGTGGCGCGGTTATGCGCTTGCGCGCAAAACGCATCGCCAGTTGCAGCAATTCGTCCCACACATCGCCTTTGGCGAGACCCTTGACCATGCGATCGATGGCGGCGGCGTGGCGCAACCCTTGCGTGATTTGCAATTTGGAAAACCGGCTCAGATTTTGCTGCATGGCGACTTGATGCGGCACGCCCCACACCTTGGCGTCGCGCCACACCGTGTTAAGCGGCCGGCCCGATTCGGCGGCGGCCAGCACACGGCCGATGGCGCGGATTTCTTCACTCAGCGACCACAGCGCCATCGGCGGCGCGGCGCCTTCGCCTTGGAGTCCTTCGAGCATGCGGGTCAGACGCACCGCGTCGCCTTCGATCATGGCGATACCCAGGTTGAACACGTCGTAGCGCGCCACGTCGAGCACGGCCTCGCGCATTTGCTCGAAGCTGATCGGCCCCGGCGGAAACAGCAGTCCGAGCTTTTGCACTTCCTGAAACGCCGCCATCAGGTTGCCTTCAACGCGGTCGGCGACAAACGCGAGCGCTTCGGCATCGGCCTCCTGGCCCTGCGCTTTCAGACGCGCGGATAACCATTGCGGCACGGCCTTGCGCGGCACGGCGCGGGCTTCGACCATGACACCCGCCCGTTCCAGCGCCTCGAACCAACCGGCTTTTTGTGCGCGCCAGTCGAGGGCGGGCAGCGTCACCAGCGTCACGGTATCGGCGGGGAGTGCGGCGCAAAAGGCCTGCAAGGCCGCGCCGCCTTCGACACCGGGCTTGCCGTTGGGGATGCGCAAATCGAGCAGCTTGCGCGAGGCGAACAGCGATTGTGAGTGGGCCGCCATCACTAGTTGCGGCCATTTGAACGAGGCATCCGCAGTCAATACTTCACGCTCGTCGTAACCGCCGGCGCGCGCGACCGCGCGTAGGCAGTCGCCGGCTTCGAGCGCGAGCAGCGGCTCGTCGCCGAATACCGTGTAGAGCGGTTTTATCTCGCGCGCGAGCTGGGAAGCGAGTTGTTCGGAGGAAAGTCGCATCGCCGGTGGCGAACGCGCGGCTAAAGACTGGCGGCGGCGCGGGTCGCCTGCAACTGACGCATCAGTTGATTCACGGCGTCGGTTTGCATGTCGCGGTAGAGCAGGGCTTCTTCGGATTCTTTTGACAGCGTATCCGAATCGTTGAACGAGAAATCACGATGCAGCCGAATCATGGTCGGCGCGCGCAATTCCTTGTTGTCTTTGTCAGCCAGCCGATATTGCACACGATAAATCAACTGAAACTCGCGCGCGCGCCCGCCGCCCGACAGCGACAGAATCGTTTTTTCGCGCGCTTCGGCCAACACGTGCAGCGTGGCTTGCGCTTCTTTGGGGTTGTCCACCACTTTGGTCTGGCTGCCGGAGATGACCGCGCGGCGCAATTGCGTGGCAAAGACCGATGATGGTGCGGCTGCCACGTGCAGCGTTTCGTACGGCAGGTTAGCGCTGCCGCGTAAATGGAAGCCGCACCCGGCCACGGTAAATAATGTGAGCAGCAGCGCGCAGGGGAAGAGACGTTTCATAACGGGCATTTTATTCGGTACCGGCGTTGCGCGACAGTTGTGATGTAATATGAATATAAGTATTTGTTTTTAAACGATATTTTATATAACCACATTGACCAGCCGGCCCGGCACCACGATAAATTTTTTCACCGGCTTGCCGTCCATGGCGCGCTGGATTTCGGGTTCGGCCAGCACCAGCGCTTCGATGGACTTGTTGTCGGCCTCGCGTGGCGCGCGCACGCTGCCGCGTTTTTTGCCGTTGACCTGCACCACGAGTTCGATTTCGTCTTGCGTGAGCGCGGCGGCATCGGGTTCCGGCCACGGTGCGGTGAGAATGTCGTCGCCGTACTCAAGGTCGATCCACAACTGGTGCGCGATGTGCGGTGTCATAGGTGAGAGCAACCGCAACAACAACGACAAACCTTCGCGCACCACCGCCTGGCGCAACGCCGGTTGTGCGGTAGCGGATTGGCTTTTCTGCGCGGACTCCAGCGCGTTCAACATTTTCATGCCGGCCGACGCGACGGTATTGAATTGGTGGCGCGCGATGTCGTAGTTGGCCTGCTTTAACACGGCGTGGATTTCACGGCGTGCGTCGGCGAGATCGTTGGGCAGCGTAACGCCATCGAGTGACGCAGGTGAGGCGCCGCTTTGCGCGACCTCATAGCCAAACGACCACAGACGCCGCAAAAAGCGCGCGGAACCCTCAACGCCGCTGTCCGACCATTCCAGCGTTTGTTCCGGCGGCGCGGTGAACATCATGAAAAAGCGCGCGATGTCGGCGCCGTATTCTTCCATCAATGCCTGCGGATCGACGCCGTTGTTTTTGGATTTCGACATGGTGCCGATGCCGCTGGATTCGACCGGCTGGCCGTCGCTGCGCAGCACCGCGCCGATGCGGTTGCCTTTGTCGTCGGATTTTGTTTCGACATCAAGCGGGTTGTAATAGGTGATGCGGCCTGTGTCGGGTTTGCGAAAGAAGATTTCGTTCAGCACCATGCCCTGCGTCAGCAAACGCGAGAACGGCTCGTCCATTTTGACGAGGCCGAGATCGCGCATCACCTTGGTCCAGAAGCGCGAATACAGCAAATGCAGAATCGCGTGTTCGATGCCGCCGATGTATTGATCCACCGGCAGCCAGTAACTGGCGCGCTCATCCACCATCGCGCCCGTTTGACCGGCCGAGGCAAAGCGCGAGTAGTACCACGATGAATCGACAAAGGTGTCCATGGTGTCGGTTTCGCGCCGCGCGGGTTTGCCGCACTTCGGGCACGCCACGTTGACGAAATCAGCGCGCTTCGCAAGCGGGTTGCCGGAACCATCCGGCACGCAGTCCTCGGGCAACACCACCGGCAAATCTTTGTCCGGCACCGGCACGTCACCACAAGCATCGCAGTAGATCAGCGGAATCGGCGTGCCCCAATAACGCTGGCGTGAAACGCCCCAATCACGCAAGCGGTAGAGCACTTGTTTCTCGCCGAGGCCCTTGGCCTGCAAATCGGCGGCGATGGCGTCTACTGCGGCTGCATACACTAAGTTATTGTATTTATTGGAGTTTTTGCAAACACCATGTTCCTTGTCGGCATACCATTCCTGCCACGCCTCGGTGCTGAAAGTTTTACCGGGCACGTCGATCACGTTCTTGATCGGCAGCCCATATTGCTTGGCAAAATGAAAATCGCGCTCGTCGTGCGCCGGCACGGCCATCACCGCACCTTCGCCGTAACTCATCAGCACGTAATTGCCCACCCACACTTCGGTTTTTTCGCCGGTGAGCGGATGTTCGACAAAAATACCCGTCGGTATGCCTTTCTTGTCCATGGTCGCCATATCGGCTTCCATCACACTGCCGCGCTTGCACTCGTCGATGAAGGCCGCGAGCTTGGGATTGCTTTTTGCCGCGTAGGTGGCGAGCGGGTGTTCCGCGGCGACGGCGACGAAGGTGACGCCCATGATGGTGTCGGCGCGGGTGGTGAACACCCATAATTTTTCCGCTTTGCCATCCAGCGCATCCAACGTATAGGGAAACGCAAATCGCACGCCATACGATTTACCGATCCAGTTCGCCTGCATGGTGCGCACGCGTTCGGGCCAGTCGGGCAATCCATCGAGCGAGGTCAACAATTCGTCGGCGTATTTCGTGATCGCGAGGTAATAGCCGGGGATTTCGCGTTTTTCCACCACCGCGCCGGTGCGCCAGCCTTTGCCGTCGATCACTTGTTCGTTGGCGAGCACGGTTTGATCTATCGGGTCCCAATTCACGACCTGGGTTTTTTTGTAGGCGATGCCTTTTTCCAGCATGCGTAAAAACAGCCATTGGTTCCAGCGGTAATAATCGGGCTTGCAGGTGGCGAGTTCGCGGCTCCAGTCGATGGCAAAACCCAGCGACTGCAACTGTTTTTTCATGTACGCGATGTTGTCGTAGGTCCACTTCGCCGGCGGCACATGGTTGGCCATGGCCGCGTTTTCGGCGGGCAGACCAAACGCGTCCCAGCCCATCGGCTGCATCACGTTAAAACCCTTCATGCGGTGATAGCGCGTCAGCACATCGCCGATGGTGTAATTGCGCACGTGGCCCATGTGCAGTTTGCCCGACGGATACGGGAACATCGACAGGCAATAATATTTGGGCTTGCCGGGGGTTTCACGCGCGACGAACGCCTGCGTGTTATCCCAATAGGCTTGCGCGTCGCGTTCGATGACCTGTGGATTGTATTTTTGCTGCATGATGCGGAGGGGTCGCGAGGTGGGGTGCGAATGAGGTGCGAATGAGGTGCGAAAGGCGTTGCACAAAACGTGAATAACCCCACGATTATACCTGTAAGCCTTTGGTAACATTCGCCGACAAGTCTAAAGGTTCACTAACGAGGAGTGTCTGATGTTGAAGTTTCTGCGGTGTGTGCTGGCGGTGTTGTGTGCGTGGTGTGCTGCGCCGGCGGTGGCTCAAACGCTGACCGTTGAAGGCGTGGTCAGCCCAGCCTGGGTGGAGCGCGACGGGCGGCGCGAGCCGCTGACCGTCGGCATGCGGCTCGGTGACAAGGATCGCATCGTCACCGGCGAACGCGCGCGCGTGATGCTGCGCCTGTCCGAAGGCAGCGCCATCAAGCTGGGTGAGAACGCCACGCTGGGGCTGGACAACCTGACAGAAAAGAAAACCGTTGATAACAATCCGCTGGTCGGCGCTTCGCTGGAGGTGGTGAAGGGCGCGTTTCGTTTCACCACCGGCGTGTTCGGCAAGCCGCGCGCGGAGCGCGACGTCAATGTGAAAATTTCCACCATCACGGCAGGCATACGCGGCACGGACTTCTGGGGGCGCTCCAACGACGAACAGGATCTGGTCTGCCTGATCGAAGGCCGCATTTCCGTGCGTCATGAGCAGCAGACATTCATCATGGACGAGCCGCTGCAATTTTTTATCGCACCGCGCAACCAGACGCCCAAACCCGTGGGCAAGGTGCCGCAACAGCAGATTGAGGAATGGGCGCGGGAAACCGAGATCAGCGAAAGCCAGGGCGCAACGCGTGCCGGCGGACGTTTTCGTGTTGAGTTGGCGCGTATGGCGGATGAAAATGCCGCGCGTGATCTCGAAAACCGTCTGAAGGCCGCAGGCTATCCGGCGGTGATCGACCCGGTGCGCAACGCCCAGGGCGCTACGCAGTACGCGGTGTGCGTGTTGGGCGTCGCCACCGAGAAAGATCGCGATGCGTTGCAGGCGCGATTAAAAACCGTGATGAGCGGCGAGGCCGGGCCTGCATCGCCGGACGCGCCCAGGAACTATTGAGGTCAGCCGCACGGGCGTTCGCGTGCCGTATAATCAAGCGCAACATTTCAGTTGCGCTTGATGACTCCCGCCACTCCAGCATTTCTCACCGGCCTTAACGAACCCCAGCTCGAAGCGGTCACTCTGCCGCATCAGTCGTCTTTGATCCTGGCGGGCGCGGGCAGCGGCAAAACGCGCGTGCTCACCACGCGCATTGCGTGGCTGATTCAAACGGGGCAGGCCAGCCCGCACGGCTTGATCGCGGTTACCTTCACCAACAAAGCGGCGAAGGAAATGCTTACGCGCATTTCCGCCATGCTGCCGATCAACACGCGCGGCATGTGGGTGGGCACCTTTCACGGCCTGTGCAACCGCATGTTGCGCACGCATTACCGCGAAGCGAATCTGCCGCATCTGTTTCAGATACTCGACAGTCAGGATCAACTGGCGTTCATCAAACGGCTGATGAAGCTGATGAACATCGACGACGAGCGCTATCCGGCGCGGCAGGCGCAGTGGTTTATCAACGCCGCCAAAGACGCGGGCAATCGCGCCAAAGATGTGCAAGCCGACGACGAATTTTCGCGCCGCATGACCGAGGTCTACGCTGCCTATGACGCGCAGTGCCAGCGCGAAGGCGCGGTGGATTTCGCCGAACTGCTGCTGCGCTCGTACGAAATGCTGGCGCGCAACGGGGTGTTGCGCGAACACTACCGCGCGCGCTTCAAACATATTCTCGTCGATGAGTTTCAGGACACCAATCGCCTGCAATATCGCTGGTTGCAGCAACTGAGTAGTGAGCAAAGCTGCATTTTCGCCGTGGGCGACGACGATCAATCGATCTACGCCTTCAGAGGTGCGTCCAGCGCCAACATGCAGGACCTGCAAAAAGATTTTCACATCGATAAGGTCATCAAACTCGAACAGAACTATCGTTCGCACGGGCACATCCTCGATGCCGCCAATGCGCTGATTCGTCACAACCGTCGCCGCCTGGGCAAAAACCTGTGGACATCCGAGGGCAAGGGCGAGCCGCTGCGGGTTTACGAAGCGGCCACCGATCTCGAAGAAGCCGCGTTCATCGTCGAAGAAGTCAAAGCCCTGCGCAACGACGGCGTGGCGCTCGGCGGCATGGCGGTGGTGTACCGTTCCAACGCGCAGTCGCGGGTGATCGAACATGCACTGTTCAATGCCTCCGTGCCGTATCGCGTGTATGGCGGGTTGCGTTTTTTTGAGCGCCAGGAAATCAAGCATGCGCTGGCATATCTGCGGCTGGTGGCGCAAGCGGATGATGATGGCGCGCTGCTGCGGGTGATGAATTTTCCCACCCGCGGCATCGGCGCGCGCAGTCTGGAACAGGTGCAGGCGGTGGCGCGCGAGCGCGGCATCAGTTTGTGGGAGGCGGCCTGTGCCAATACGTTATCGGGCAAGGCGGCGTCGAGCATCGGCGCCTTTGTCGGACTGATCGAAAAAATGCGCCAGGCCACGCACGGTTTGCCGCTGGCTGAAACCATCGAACATGTCATCGAACACAGTGGCCTGAACACGCACTACCAGAATGAAAAAGAAGGCGCTGACCGCCTGGAGAACCTGGCCGAACTGGTCAACGCAGCGGCGGCGTTTGTGGTCGAGAACGATGGGGTGCTGGTGATGGGCGAGGGGGAAAGTACTGCCGCGCTGGAAATGCCGCCCGCCGCCCCGCCGGACAGCAACGACAGCGTGCTGGCTGCATTTCTGGCGCATGCTGCGCTCGAGGCGGGCGAGCATCAGGCTATCGCCGGGGCTGACGCGCTGCAAATGATGACCGTGCATTCCGCCAAGGGGCTGGAGTTTCACGCGGTGTTTATCAGCGGCATGGAAGAAGGGTTGTTCCCGCATGAAAACAGTTTGAGTGAGGCGGATGGCATCGAGGAAGAGCGCCGCCTGATGTACGTGGCGCTTACCCGCGCGAGACGACGACTGTATCTGTCACTGGCGCAAAGCCGCATGCTGCATGGGCAGACACGGTACAACACGCCTTCACGGTTTTTTCACGAGCTGCCGGAAGCGCTGCTTCAGCGCATCAATACCCGCCCGCGCTATCCCGAAGCCGTCCAGACGCGCGGCGACTATGGCGCTATCGCTCAACCGGCTTTTCTCCATCCGCAATCCACCTCACCCTGGCGCATCGGGCAAAGCGTGCTGCATGTGAAATTCGGCGCGGGCGTCATCGTCAGCGCAGAGGGCCGTGGCGCCGAAGCGCGCGTGCAGGTCAATTTTCGCGAGAGCGGATTGAAGTGGCTGGCACTGGAGTTTGCGAAACTCACGGCGGCATGATGATTCAGGTTGGTTCAGGTCCCGTCGCTGGTTTCCACCGGCGGCACGCCGCCGGCCACTGCATCGATATCGAAAATGTCTTTGTAGGCGGCGTAGATCGACGGTATCACCACCGGCGCCAGCAACCACACCCCCAGATCCAGCGTGCGCATGGCCATGGCGATGGGCGTCACCAGCATCAGCGCGGCAAATATCACCACCCCGTACACTAAAAACGCGGACAGATTGCGCCAGCACGCGCCGAGACTGTAGAGCATGGCGCGCGCCGGTTTCAGGTTGTTAAAGTAAACCAGCGCTGGCGCGAACCACAACGCCAGCATCAGCGGAATCGATAGCGCCCAGCCGATCAGCAGCGACAGTGTTGCTTTCGATGCCACTTCGCGAATTTCGTGTACATTTTCGGGCGTGACTTTTTGTTGCGCGGTGAATTTAAACATCGCGTCGATCGCATCACCGCCGATGGTTTGTATGACCAGCAGTACCAGCAGGTTGCCGGCGAGTGAAATGCCGCCGATCGTGAGCAGCGCGGCCGTGTTGCGCACAAAACCCGACAGCAGGTAACCGAAGGCCAGGGGTTTGCCGAGATCCAGCGCGCGGCAGCCCTCCATCATGCCGACCAGCAGCACTGGCAGCGCGAGCATCACCACCAGGCCAAACAAAGGAATCAGCAGCAGCACCTTGATCGCCACAAACAGCAGGCTGACAAACAGCAGCCATTGCAGCGGGCTTTTCTGGAACAGCGCAACGCCCTGCTTGATCCAATGCCAGCCTCGGCTGGCGGTAACGGTACGAATTTCCATGGCGGCGATTATCTGGTGGTGAGGCCTATTCTATCCTTGAACCGGGGCGCTTAGTCCGGTATCCGCGTCCGGCAACTGCGGCAATCGTGGCATGTCGCGCTCGTGCGCGATATGCGCGGCCAGCATGCGCCGGAAGTGGCCGGGATCTTTGGCGTGTGTCATTTCGCCCGCGCGCGGCAGATGCAGATCGTACAGCCTTGAAACCCAGAAACGCAGCGCCCCGGCGCGCAACAGTGCGGGCCATGCGTCGCGTTCGGGCGCACTGAAGGGCCGCACGGCGTGGTACGCCGCCAGCAGCGCCTGCGTGCGCGCCGGATCAAGCCGGCTGTCCGGCTGCATGCACCAGTCGTTGACGGTAATGGCTACGTCGTAGAGCAGTGTGTCAGTGCAGGCAAAATAAAAATCAATAACGCCCGCGACTTCGCCCTCGTGAAACAGGATGTTGTCGCGGAACAGGTCGGCGTGGATTGCGCCGCGCGGTAAATCATCGAAGATTTGCGTGTCTTGCGCGTTGATTTCGCTTTGGAGCAATGCGGCATCGTTTGCGTCAAGAAAAGGCATGACTTGCGGCAGTGCCGCGTTCCACCAGGATCGTCCACGCGGATTGCCGATATGGTTTTCGTAGCTTTGTCCTGCGACGTGGATGCGCGCGAGCACCTGCCCCACCTTGGCGCAATTGCCGATGGCAGGGTTGACGATATCCTTGCCGGTGAGACGCGTGACCAGGCTGGCCGGCTTGCCGTTTAGACTGCCAAGGTAAGTGCCGAGGTTGTTCGCAATCGGCGCGGGGCAAGGCACGCCGTGCCGCGCAAGGTGCGCCATCAGATTCAGATAAAACGGCAGCTCCTGCGCAGTGAGTTTTTCAAACAGCGTGAGGACGTAGCGGCCCTCGCTGGTGGTAACGAAGTAGTTGGTGTTTTCGATACCGGCGGCGATGCCGTGCAGATCGATCAGCGTGCCGATCGAATATTGTTTGAGCCAGAGCGCAAGTTCATCCGGCGTGACGGTGGTGAAAACTGACATCTTGATAGCGTACCGTGTTCAATAAACCGTGTACAGCAAAAAGCGCGGTAGTGTGCCGCGCTTTTTGCGATGGTTGCCGGAGCGTTTTTAGAAGCTATGGATCACCCACATCGGCGGACGCAAACCGGTGTCTTGCGGGTGCTGACGCGTGAATTTTCCGTCGCCCTGTTGATCGATCATGTAATAGGGCGTGCCGCCCCCGGCGGGCGTGACCTTAACCATGTAAAGCCGTCCGCCGATGCGATGTTCTTCAACGGTATCGGCGCCGCGCCGAATGATGGTGATTTGCGGCTCCAGTGCCGGATCCAGCTCGAAGCCCTTCGGCGGCAGTGGTGGTTCCGGCGCCGGTTGCAGATTCGGCGGGCGATTTTGCGCCGCCACGGGTAAGGCAGCGCAGAGCAGCAGAGTGGCTAGTACAGTGGCGATGGAAGCACGCATGGGGTATCCTCGTTTCAGTTTCGATTATCTGCTTTTCGCGGGCAATTTGAAAGCGGCTGTGCATGTCCATCGCCACCGTGCCCCTATAACGTGTGACCCCTTTTCGCCCGAATAATTCATGAAAACCCTGCTGCTGGTTGATGGTTCCTCCTATCTTTATCGCGCGTTTCACGCCATGCCCGATCTGCGTAGCAAGCGCGGTTTGCCGACGGGCGCGATTTACGGCGTACTGAATATGTTGCGCCGCTTGCACAAAGATAATCCTTCCGCGCTCTCCGCCTGTGTATTTGACGCCAAGGGCAAGACCTTTCGCGACGACGTGTACCCCGAGTACAAAGCGAATCGCCCGCCGATGCCCGACGAGCTGTCGTCGCAGATCGCGCCGCTGCACGAGGCGATTGCCGCAATGGGCTGGCCGCTGCTGATCGTTGATGGCGTGGAGGCCGACGACGTGATCGGCACGCTGGCGCACGCGGGCGAGCGCGCGGGCATGCGCGTGGTGATTTCCACCGGCGACAAAGACATTACGCAACTGGTCACACCGCAGGTCACGCTGGTTAACACCATGACCAACGAGGTGCTGGACGAAGCCGGTGTGACGCAAAAATTCGGCGTGCCGCCCAATCGCATCATCGATTATCTGTCGCTGATCGGCGACACCGTGGATAACGTGCCGGGTGTGTCCAAGGTCGGGCCGAAGACGGCGGTAAAGTGGCTGACGCAATACGGTACGCTGGATAACGTGGTGGCGCACGCGGGCGAGATCGGCGGCGTGGTCGGCGAGAATCTGCGCAAGGCGCTGGATTGGCTGCCCACCGCGCGCGGTTTGCTCACCATCAAATGCGATGTGCCATTGCCGGTGAAGCTGGAAGAACTCGATCTGAAACCGCAGGACACGCCCAAGCTGCTGACGCTGTTTGAAGATTTTGATTTCAAGTCGTGGCGCAAAGAATTGTCGCCGGGGGTGGAGCCGCTGCCGGCAGCGGGCGAGCTATTTGCTGTGGCGCCTGCTGCGCCCGAGGCTGCAGTGGCGCCGCAATACACCGCAGACACCTCACGCCGCTACGACACCGTGACCACCGACGCCCAACTCGATGCGTGGCTCGACAAAATTCGCGCTGCCGCTTTAACCGCTGTGGACACCGAAACCACCAGCCTCGATCCGTTCAAGGCGCGGCTGGTCGGCATCTCGCTGGCGGTGACGCCGGGTGAGGCGGCGTACATCCCCGTCGGCCATCAGTATCCCGGCGCGGGCGATCAACTCGCGTGTGACCATGTGCTCGCCAAACTCAAACCCTGGCTCGAAGACGCGCATGCGCCCAAGCTCGGCCAGCACATCAAATACGACACGCATGTGTTCGCCAACCACGGCGTACATCTACGTGGCGCGGCGCACGACACGCTGCTGCAATCGTACGTGCTCGAAAGCCACAAGCCGCACGACATGGATGATCTGGCGCAAAGACATTTATCAATAAAAACAATTACTTATGATGAAATGACAGGCAAAGGCGCGGCGCGCATCGGCTTTGAGCAGGTGTCGATCGAGCGCGCCAGCGAGTACGCAGCGGAAGACGCCGACATCACGCTGCAATTGCATCGCGCGTTATTTCCGCAAGTCGAAGCCGACGCGAAATTGTTGTGCATATACCGCGATATCGAAATGCCCGCGATGCAGGTGCTGCAATCGATGGAGCGCAACGGCGTGCTGCTCGACGTGAAGTTGCTCGGTGAACTGTCGCGCGAATTCGGCGCGAAGATGATCGAGGCCGAAGCACGCGCGCATGCGCAGGCGGGGCAGCCATTCAATTTGAGTTCGCCGAAACAAATACAGGAAATTCTGTTTGACAAGCAGGGCTTAAAGCCGGTAAAAAAAACGCCGACCGGCCAGCCGTCCACGGATGAAGATTCGCTGGAGCAACTGGCGCTCGATCATCCGCTGCCGAAATTGATTCTCGAATATCGCGGCCTGGCGAAATTAAAATCCACCTACAGCGACAAACTGCCGAGCATGATTAACCCGGACACCGGGCGCGTGCATACCAACTACGGTCAGGCGATTGCCGTCACCGGGCGGCTGTCGAGCAACGAGCCGAATTTGCAGAACATTCCCATCCGCACTGCGGAAGGCCGCCGCATCCGCGAGGCCTTCATCGCGCCGCCGGGCTGCGTGATTGTGTCCGCCGACTATTCGCAGATTGAGTTGCGCATCATGGCGCACATCTCGCAGGACGACAGTTTGTTGAAGGCTTTCGCCGCGGGCGAAGACATTCATCGCGCCACGGCTGCTGAAATTTTTGGCGCAACACCCGCCGAAGTCAGCAGTGAGCAGCGGCGTTACGCCAAAGTGATTAACTTCGGTTTGATCTACGGCATGTCCGCGTTTGGTCTGGCGCGCCAACTGGGCATCGAACGCAGCGCGGCGGCGCAATACATGGAGCGCTACTTCGCGCGCTACCCCGGCGTCGATGCCTACATGAAAGACACGCGTGAAATGGCGCGCAATCAGGGCTACGTCGAAACCGTATTCGGAAGGCGCTTATGGCTGCCGGAAATCCGCAGCACCAATCAGGCGCGCCGTCAGGGCGCCGAACGCGCCGCCATCAACGCGCCGATGCAGGGCACTGCCGCCGATCTCATCAAGCTGGCGATGATCGCGGTGGACCACTGGCTGGTGAGCGAACAACTCGCGACCAAACTCATCATGCAGGTGCACGATGAACTGGTGCTCGAAGTGCCCGAAAATGAACTCGACACCGTCAAGCAACGCTTGCCGCAACTGATGAACGGCGTGGCGGCACTGTCCGTGCCGCTGGCGGTGGAGGTGGGGGTGGGGCCGAATTGGGATAAAGCACACTGAGGGCACACTGAGGGCGCATTAGGGCATTACGCCGTCACGCTACATACCCCGCTTCGCGCTGATGGCGGATAGTCAGCACCAGCGCGCTATCGCGGATTTCATCGTAGCGATATAAGGCAAGATACCCGCTCTTGCCGCGTGAGATAACCAGTTCACGAAGACCCGCTTCCGCAGGGCGACCCATCAGCGGATGATGTTCGATGGCGGCGATTCCCGATAGTATTAAATCGATGGTTTGTTCCGCCGCCGCCGGATCGGTTTCAATGAGAAAAGCCCGCAGTCTTTCAAGGTCGGCCAACGCCACTGGCGCAAGGGAGATGGTCGCCATGGTAGCGATGGAAACGGTGCTAGTGTAGTGCTTCGTTCTGTTTGGAACTTAATCGGGAATTTGCGCGGATGACCTTTGCGAGGATGTCATGGGCCTTGGCAGTCCAGAAGAAGGGC
>JAYVQD010000482.1:0-4161 GCA_043777275.1 Nitrosomonadales bacterium | reverse complement strand
CGAAAAAAACGCCCGGCGGCACGTGGGAGCGCGGCAATCAAAATTTGTTTACGACGCGCACGCATAAATCCGAAACCATCGATTACGGCATTCTGCTCAGTGGCGAACGCACGATGATTCTTGATGATGGTGAATATCATCTGAAGGCGGGTGATTGCGTGATTCAGCTCGCGAGCTGGCACGCGTGGCGCAACGTGCATGCGGGCACGATGGCATTTGTGTTTGTTGCTGCGGCGTTTGATGAGGGAGATAAATAATCATGGCCAACGACATCCAACCTCTGCGCCGAATTGTGGTTCGTGATTACGACAACGGCACCAAATCGAAAGCGTTAAGTGACGGCCCGTCGCCCGATGTGCATACCGATGCGGCGCGTCCGGGCTACGCCGCCACGCGCATGTGGGTGACGAACGGCACGCCCGCGCGCATCGAGAACGAAACACTCAACGCGCCGCATACCATCGAGCCGCCCAAGGCGGGCTCGTTGTGCCGCTATTTGCAGATTCCGCCCGATGCGGCGTGGAAGGGCAAGGTGGGATCAAAAGAGGTGGCGGCGTACTTTGCGGCTATGGGTTCACCCGCGGCCTCCACCTATTCCGGCAGTGCGCCGCATCCGTATATGCAGAAAACGCACACGCTGGATTTTGCGCTGATTATCGAGGGCGAGGTGACGCTGGTGCTGGATCTGGAGGAGGTCAGCTTGAGTGCCGGCGATACCGTGGTGCTGCGCGATGCGAATCACGCTTGGAGCAATCGCTCGGATAAACCGTGCATTATTGCCATGTCGATGCATGGTGGGGCGTAGTCTGAGCGGCGGTTTACCGTGACGAGCCTGACGCATCGGCTGGCTCGTCACGTCATCGAAACGCCGTTCGAGGCAATACCCGAGGCCAACCTCGACGCCGCGCGCCTGCTGATGCTGGACACATTGGCGGTGGCGTGGGCGGGCGCCGACGCGCCGGGTTGCGTGGAAACGCATGCGCTGCTGGAAGACGAGGGCGGGCGCGAAGATGCGACGGTGTGGGGCATTAGGGGGCGGCTGCCTGCGTCATCCGCGGCGTTCATCAACAGCATGACGTCTGCCGCGATTGAATATGATTCGATCGGCGCGGGCGTAGCCGTTCACGTCAATGTTGCCGTGCTGCCGGCAGCGCTGGCAATTGGCGAGCGGCAGCGTGTGTCTGGCCGTGAGTTTCTCGCGGCGCTGGTGCTGGGCTGTGACATCACGCATCGCTTTGCGGCGTCGGCGGCGTATCCGAATCGCGGGTTTCATTACACGACGGCGATGGGTGGCTTTGGCGCGGCAGCGGCTTGCGCTCGCTTGCTGGGATTGAGCGTTGAGCAAACGCAGCATGCGCTGGGCCTGGCCTTTTTACAGGCCTCCGGCACGCAGCAGGCGAACATTCAGCCGTCACTCGCGAAACGCATGCTGTCGGCGTTCGCGGCGCGGGCGGGCGTGCATTCCGCGTTGTTGGCACAACGCGGCATCACCGCGCCGCCGGATGTGATCGAAGGGAAATTCGGGTTTTATGCGCTGTATCAGGCAGGCAATGCCGACGCCTTGATGCACGAGCTGGGCACGCGTTTTGACAACGATCAGGCCAGTATCAAAATCTACCCCAGTTGCGGCTGCAACCACACGGCGATTGATGCCACGCTGCAGTTGGTAAAACAATACGATTTGAAGCCCGATGACGTGCTGTCGATAGAGGCAACCATCACACCGTACATGGAGCGCCTTGTGGGCGGTGACTATGATCCGAGTGGCGATGCGCAAGTGGCGGCGCAATTTAGCCTGCGCTACTCGATAGCCTGCGCGCTGGTGCGCCGCCGTTTGGGGTTGGCTGAAATTCAGGCGGATGCCGCGCGCGATCCGGCGATTGCAGCGCACATCTGCAAAGTCGCTTTGAAAGTGGATGCAGGACAAACCGGCACTCGCGGGCCGGTGGTGTTACGCATGCAAACGCGGTCGCATGGGGAAATTTCCTGTCGCGTGGAAGATGTGGCAGGCGGTAAAGACAACCCGATACCACCGTCCGACGCCGAAGATAAATTCAAAGAGTGTTTCAGCGTGGGTGTGAAGCCGTTAAGCGATGCACAGTACGCGGCGTTGAAAGCTCGCGTGCAAAGCTTGCATCACGCGGCGGATATGTCGCGATTTTTCAGCGATATTACTTAAGGAATCTGCTCATTGAAGGGCTCGTAGGGCGGGAGTCATCCCGCCTTCCGTGAGTCCCGCAAAAGGCGGGATAGGCAAGGACGCTCCTCCCGCCCTACGATTATTGAGCTACACCGGTTTGCGAAACAGCACGATCCGGTTTGTATTCGTGCCCTGGCTGTTATTCAACACGCCCCAGATGTTCGCGGTTTTGGTGAATTTCTGCGCGTTGATCGCTACTGCCATGCAGGCGAAACCCGCCGAGATGCCGATGGGTGCGACGACTTCTTCGAGTTTGATTTTGCCGCCGCGCACTTCGCCGACCTCGAACGCCACCCAGCCGTTGGGCACGGTCACGCGATACAGCTCACGAAACACTTCGAGCATCGCCGTTGACCAGTGTGACACCGTGCTGCACATGGTGATTTTCGATGCGACATCTTCCGCATCGTGCGCGTTAAACCAGCAGCGCAGCCAGTTGTCTTTGGCGTATTGCACCACATCCAGAAACGGCGGCGAGGTGACGGTGAGTTTTACCGATTCGGTGGGGATGCCCAGGGTACTGGCGGCGCTGTCGTCCATGAAGGTCGCGGTTTCGGCGGCGGCGTGCAGGTTGTCGCGTTGCTGGGGCGTGAGTTTGCCTTGCAACTGTTTGGATTTGCGCAGTATGAGTTCACGCACATCACGGTATTCCGGCTTTTGCTTCATGCGCGCGTTGATGCGGATTTGGTTCTCCTGCGTGGCGGCCTGATTGGGTGGCAGGGTATACACCGAAAAAAATCCGGGTGAATGGCCAGTGAGGCGATTGGTGGCGACCATGCGTATCCAGCGGTCGGTGGCATCTTCGCTGTAGTCTGCGCGGCGCTCGACCAAGTATCGGCGCAGCGCCAGCAATTCGCGCTCGGTGTCGCGGTGGTAGAACATCGTGAGATCGATGTCCTTTTGCTGCCGGCCTTTCAAGTTCAAGGTATCGAGCCGCGCGGCGATGTCGTCAAGATCAGGCAGTTCCAGCCGCGGCTGGGTAAGTATCGACGACAGCGGGTTCACGTCGTTGGCAATCACACAGCGCCCGTGCAGTGCGGCTTCAACGGCGGTGGTGCCGCGTCCGCTGAACGGGTCGTAGACGATATCGCCGGGCTGGGTCAGCCGGTCAATAAAGTAGGCGGGCAGTTGCGGCTTGTAGCACGCGCGGTAGGAAATCTCGTGAATGGAGCTGGCCTGCCGTTGCAGCGCCGTCCACATCTCGCTTTGGTAGACCGGGATATCCTGTGTCGCCACTTCGCGCGAGCGTGCGCGCCGCGATTGTATGGACGTGCCTTGCACCCGCAAATTGCCTGTGGCTGCGACGGAATCGAAGTTGAGCATGGCGTAACCTCCCCAGAGTTATTCTGCGGGGTATGGTACGCGGGTTCCAAAAAAAGTACAAGTACTCCAAGGGGTTAGGGTGTTTTACTCAAGTTCGGTACTAAGTAGTGTATGGAAGTACAAGTAAACGCGGGCTATTTGCCGCGAGGTCGGGGTCAACGCTTATGAGGCGAGCAGATCGTCTAGCGCTTCGATCCAGTGCCGTACCGGCAGTGAAGTGGCGCTTTGCAGGTGCGATTGGCAGCCGATATTGGCAGTGAGGATAGCCTGCGGTGCGCCCTGTTCGAGCGCGGCTATTTTGTTGTCGCGCAGTTGCCGGGAGAGTTCGGGCTGCAATATCGAGTAGGTGCCGGACGAACCGCAACACAAATGGGCATCGACGACGGGCGTGAGAGTAAACCCCAGTTCTGTTAACAGCGTTTCGACCGCGCCTTTTTTCTTCAAACCATGTTGCAGCGTGCAGGGGGCGTGAAAGGCGATCTTGTCGCGCGGTGTTGAAGGCGGCGGCAGTAGTGCAAGCAACGTTTCTTTTTCGGCGATGATGACGTCGCTCACGTCGCAGGCGAGTTCGGAAACGCGTTTTGCCTTGTCTGCATAGCCCGCGTCGTGCGCGAGCGCATGGGCGTAATCTTTCACCA
>JAYVQD010000481.1:0-16377 GCA_043777275.1 Nitrosomonadales bacterium | reverse complement strand
AGCCGAGGCGAAGGCAGGAGGCGGCGTTAGGAAAGATAGATGCGACACGGGTGCGGCGCTTTAGCTCTCGATTGATGCGTTCGAGGGCATTGGTGGTGCGTAAGCGAACGCGTTGGGCGAAGGGTAGGTCGAAGACCGAGAAGCCTTCAGGCAGGTTCTGCTCGGCCCACTGGGCGAGCTTAGGCGCATCGCTCGCCCAAGATTGGATGGCCTGCTTCAGGAGTCGATCGGCCTCGGCACGGTCTGGCGCATTGAATATTGCCCGAATGCGCTGAGCGACCGGTTTTTTCTGTTCGAGACGGGTTACGTAGGATTGGGCGTTTTGTTGCAAATGAAACTGGCAGCGCTGCCACGGCACGCTAGGCAGGGTTGCACGGCGCGCCGCATGGAGTCCGGCATGCGCGTCGGCGACGATATTCAACCGTTGGCTGCATGAACGAGGCGACAACTACCTTGACGCGCGCCGACCTGCCGTCGTCAAATGTGGTTTAACCGGTCGGCCTTCGACAAACGATTCGATAGCATCTTTACTAGCCGTAACCCGGCCTACTACAGCCGCTTGGGGTTGGGCATCGCCGGCGCCGCACATTCGTTGCGAGTCTTACGTGAGGCGTTTCGCTTTGCGGGTAGCGCCAGTGACAGGTAACGTATGGTAAGTGCGTGGCGGGGGCTGAAATTTAGCCTATCATGCCGTTTGAACGAACATTAGCCTGTTTTGGACAAGTTATCCATCTGCTGCCTGTCACTATGTTTCTTCACTTTCGCCTATTTTCCTATGTCACTTTGCTCGCTGTGTGTTTCGATGCAGCAGCGAGCAATCTTTATAGTGAGATCAACCGGCTGCGTGCGGGGGAAGGTCACTGCGCCGCCGCCGAAAATTTGCCGCCGTTCAAACCACAGGCCGTACTCGAACGCGTCGCCGGAGATATGTCGCGCGGAGATAAGCTTGAGCGAAGCCTGAAGGCGGCCGGCTACCGGGCCACGCGTTCCAGCGCTATTGCTATCAGAGGAAACAGCGTCGGCGCACAGGCGGCAGCGCTGCTGGCAAAACAAAGTTACTGCCAGCAGTTGCAGGATGCCGCGATGACAGAGATCGGCATTTACCTCGACGCGCACCAGGTGTGGATCGTAATAGCGGCGCCATCTGCTTCATCTGCGCCGTCTGCGGGGCTGTCCGGTCAAGCAGCCGGCCGGCGCGTGCTCGATCTGGTCAACCAGGCTCGCGCCACGCCGCGTTACTGTGGCAATCAGTCGTTCAACAGCGCGCGCCCGTTACACTGGAGCGACGCACTTGCTGAAGCTTCGCGGCTGCATTCTGAGGACATGGCGCGCAATAACTATTTCAGCCACAATGGCCGCGACGGCTCGGGTCTGGCACAACGCGTCGATCGTACGGGCTACCGCTACCGCACCAGCGGCGAAAACATTGCTGCCGGCGGGCACCTGTCAGCCGAGGATGCGGTGGCGCGCTGGATCAAAAGTCCGGGGCATTGTGCCAACCTGATGAGCCCCGCGTTTTCCGATATGGGTGCCGCCTACGCGGTCAATCCCGGCAGCGAGATAGGCGTCTATTGGACGCAGGTGTTCGGCACGTCGCGCTGATGTCATGCCGTATGTCTCATAGCTTGATGCGATTGAGCCGCAACGCGTTGGTGACCACGGACACAGAGCTCAGAGCCATTGCGGCGCCGGCGAAGACCGGCGACAGCAGCATGCCGAAAGCCGGGTAGAGTACGCCGGCAGCAATCGGAATGCCGAGCGCGTTGTAGCCAAAAGCGAAAGCCAGATTCTGCCGGATGTTGCGCATGGTGGCGCGCGACAATACGGCGGCGCGCGCGATGCCGCGCAGATCGCCTTTTACCAGGGTGACGCCAGCGCTCTCCATGGCGACATCCGTGCCGGTTCCCATGGCGATGCCGACATCGGCTTGTGCCAGCGCAGGCGCATCGTTGATGCCGTCGCCAGCCATGGCAACCTTGTGGCCTGCGGCCTGCATGCGCTTCACGTGACCGGCTTTGTCCTCAGGCAACACCTCGGCAAGCGCCTCGTCGATGCCCAGTTGCCGCGCGACGGCTTCAGCGGTGCTTCGTGAATCGCCTGTTATCATTACGATGCGCACGCCCGTGCGCTTGAGCGCCGCAATCGCTTCCGGTGTGCTGTCCTTGATCGGATCGGCCACTGCCGCAATGCCCGCTGCGGTACCGTTAACGGCAAAAAACACCACCGTCTTGGCATTCGTGCGCCAGGCTTCGGCGCGATCTTCCCAGCGCGCGGTAGCAATATCGTAATGGGCAAGAAAGCCACGGCTTCCTACCAGCACGCGTTTGCCATCCACTTCGGCCATTGCACCGAGACCGTTTGCTGCCTCGAATGCCGTGGCCGTCTTCAGTGTGAGGCCGCGCGCTTTTGCGCCCTCTACGATGGCAAGCCCGATCGGGTGCTCGGACAGTTGTTCCACAGCCGCCACCAGTGCGAGCGCTTCATTTTCTGCAATACCTTCAGAGACAAAATCCGTCAGTGCGGGATGGCCGAGTGTCAAGGTACCGGTCTTGTCCACCACCACGGTATCGATATCCCGCATGCGCTCGATCGCCTCGGCATTGCGGAACAGGATACCGGCGCGCGCCCCTTGCCCCATCGCCACGGTCATCGAGATGGGCGTAGCGAGACCCACGGCACACGGACAGGCGATGATCAAAACCGCAATCGCGTTGAGAAACGCGTAGCCGAATCTCGGCTCCGGGCCGAAGAACCACCAGGTCAGCGCAGTCGCGATAGCGATGGCGACTACGATTTGAACGAAGTACGCCGCAATGATATCGGCAAGCCGCTGGATCGGCGCCCGCGTGCGTTGCGCTTCTCCTACCATATGAACAATACGCGCAAGCAGCGTGTCCGCGCCCACGCGCTCGGCGCGGATCACCATGGAGCCGTTGCCGTTTACGGTGGCGCCAGTCACCTTGGCCCCAACTGCCTTGGCCACGGGCATAGGCTCGCCAGTGATCATGGATTCGTCCACTCTGCTGGCGCCATCGAGTACCGTGCCGTCAACCGGCACCTTCTCGCCCGGCTTCACGCGCAGCCGGTTGCCGACCGTCACTGCCGCCAGCGCCACCTGTTCCTCAGCACCGTCCTCGCGCAGGCGCCACGCGAGATTAGGCGCGAGTTTCAGCAATTGTTGAATCGCCTGACCGGTCTGACCCATCGCCCGCAACTGCAGGAAGTCGCCCAGTATCACCAATGTCACGATCACCGCAGCGGCCTCGAAATAGGTACCTACCGCGCCGTCATGCTCGCGAAATTCCTGTGGAAACCAGGTGGGCATCAGCACTGCGGCGAAGCTGAACACGTAAGCCAGCCCCACCCCCAGTCCAATCAGCGTGTACATGTTGAGCGCACGATGGGTGAGCGACAACCAGAACTTGTGCAGGATCGGCCAGCCGACCCACAATACCACCGGTGTGCCGAGGGCAAATTCCACCCAGCCGCGCGACCGCGGCTGAAGGCCAAATAGCTCATGGATGCCGATCATTGGTGACATGGCAAGCACCACAAGCGGAATCGATAAGGCGACACCTACCCATAAGCGCCGCGCGAGGTCACGTAACTCGCTGTCATCCGCCTCTCCGGTGCCGGCAATAGGCACCAGCGCCATGCCGCAGAGAGGGCAATCGCCGGGTGCGTTGCGCACGACTTCTGGATGCATCGGGCAGGTATAGCTTGCGCCGGTTGGTAATGCGTCCGCAGCTGCAGGCGCGCTATGAACGCCACCCGGTGACTTTCCCGTTGTTCGAGCGTGGGGACGTGCATGTTCGGGCCGCTTGGTGTCACCGACAGGCGGTGGCTTATTGAGGTAGCTCGACGGATTTGCCTCGAATTTCTTCTTGCAACCCGCAGAGCAAAAGTAATAATGGCTGTCCTCGAACACGCTGCTGCCTGCTGCAGTTCCTTCGTTGACCTGCATGCCACAGACCGGATCAGTTGCCATTGCTTCACCTCGATTCGTTAATTTCACCTGCCGAATGCAATGCACCCGGCAACAGCCAAATGTTTCCACGGTAGTCAAGCAGAGCGTGAGCCATACTATTCCCGCTGCTATCGCGCCCAGAACATCGCTTAAGTAATGCGCTCCCAGATACAACCTGCTCAGTGCAATCAAGAAAATTAGCGCAATCGCCGTGACTGCTGTCAAAAAACGCGCGAGCCACGATTTCGTTAGTAAAATCATATGTATAGCTACAAATCCATACAGGATCGTCGCGATCATCGTGTGTCCGCTCGGAAACCCGGCGTCCGCGAGTGCGGGAACTGCCCAGCCAGGCCTTGCCCTGTCGAATAAATTTTTCAGCAACACGTTCAGGAGCACGCCGCCGGCAACGGCAAACATCAGCGCTGACAGCCGGTACCGCAGCCGCTGCCACAACAGAATACAAATCATGAGCGCGGTTAGCATCATGACCGCGGGCGTAGAAGCCAGTGCCGACACCATTTGCATTCCATAAGTGAAACGAGGCGTCGCGTGCGAACGAAACCATTCCGAGAGCAGTGCATCAATCACAACCAACGGATCGCCTGTGATCAAGTCTTCGACAATGCCGCCAAACAGCCACGCGGAGCCGATCAAGAGTGTCGCACCGATAGTAAAATGCAGTCCAAACAAGCCCTCCGGCGCCAGCCGCGCTCGCAGGAACGAAAGCTGCCGGGGAAACCGGCGTTGTAGCAAGTGCTTGATGTCTGCTGCGATCATGTTTCAAGATTTACTTATCGGACTTGGCGCGCTGCGCTGCCGGAACAGCACCGGCCCCAACTTTCGATAGGCGCCTACCATCACTGGCGGCAAGATCAGCCACTGCAACAGCGGGGATAGACCAATGCCGAAAATCATTGGCATGCTCGCCGTATAGCCCCACGTGCCGGCACGATAGACGTTGTACCACTCACTCCACGTGGTAAAAGCCATCGCGCCGATCACAACAATGATGCCGCCTGTCCATGGACGCGACGCCGGCCAATCCGCACGCCGGAGTGCAATGCCAGCCAGCGCGAACATTGCGAGTGCAATCAGGACATCGCCCACAGTGCAATGGAGCAGCGACCATGCAATAGTCATTCCATCCGCTGCAGCCCAGATCGTATAGAGCCTAACATGCGCAATTTCCCAAGCCAGATTCAAAACGAAGGCCAGCACTGACCAGAGTCCTGCACGTGCAATCATGCCGGACGCCGTCAGGGTGCATATGGCGTGTGGAATGACACCGGTTTTCGGGGTCACTCGGGCTGCTCTCATTTATGTAGCAATGCAAGACCCCATCATGTACGCCTATTTTTTTGCACGTAGTAAAAATGGTTCTGCGGCAGCGTCGCCTGCGGCCTTGCCTTACGCTACACCGGTAATCGAAAGTTAACCATCATGTCCGCATCCTCGTGCTCCAGATTGTGGCAATGAAACAAGAAGAGTTGCTCGCCCGGGGACGCTTGCCGGAAGTCAATGGCGATACGTACGGTTTCGCCAGGCCAGACCAGCACAGTGTCTTTCCAGCCCAGGTCGGTCACCGTAAGCCCGCCGCTCGTGGCCAGGGGACGCAACGCCGCGGGACTGTTGCTCCGCCCGAGCACCTGAAATGAAAAGCCGTGCAGGTGCATCGGGTGGATCATGCTGTGCTTGGCGTTTTCGATATCCCACACCTCGACCGCCCGCTGCACTTCGAACGCGGCGGCGTAAGGCTGGTAACGCTGGTCGTTGATCAGCCATTGCATTTGTCCCATCGAAAGCGTGACGCGGCGTGGACGAACGCCCGTCGTATTGATCGGCGCAAGTGTCGACAGGCGCGCCGGCACCTCGCGCGGCCCTTGAGCAGCTTTCGCCACCACGAGTTTCAATAGATTGAACTCAAGCCCGTCGGCAAGCCGCCCGCCGCCATGCATCTGCGTCATCGAACTGTTGCCCTTGCTGCCCATCATGCTCCCACCCATGCCACCCATGTCGCCCATCATGCTGTCGTTTTCCATCGGATCAAACGCCAAGCTTTTCAAAAACACCGTGTCGCCCTGCTGCAACTGGCTGGCGTCAAACAGCACATCGAGCCGTTCACCGGGTGCGAGAAATGCCTCTTTCGCCGGATACGGACGATCGAGCAGGCCACCATCGGTGCCGATCACCTGATAGGTCAATGGCTCTTTGCCACGCATGAAGGCGAGCTTGTAGACGCGTGCGTTCGAGCCGTTCAAACAGCGGAAGCGATAGAAGCGCGGGCCAATTTCGAGGTAGGCATTGGGCGTCAGGTTTACCAGCACGATGTCGCCGAGATACCCCATCATTTTCTCCATCGCACTCGGCTGGTAGACAAGCTCGCCGGCGGCGTTGACGCGCTTGTCCTGAATCACCAGCGGAAGATCGGTTTCGCCTAGCTTGAGGTCGAGGGCGCGGGCGAGTTGCAGTTCGTCGTCATCCTCGACAATAAAGAAGCTTGCAAGGCCGCCATACGCCTGCTTCGCAGTCAAATGGTGGGCATGTGTGTGATACCAGTAGGTGCCGCCGCGGTTGTTAATGGTGAACGCATAGGGGTAATTTTTGCCGGGAGCGATGCTATCGTTCGGGTGGCCGTCCATGTTCGCCGGTACATGTAATCCATGCCAATGAATGATGGTCGGCTCGTTTAATCCGTTTTGCAGCGTAGCAGCGAAACGACCGCCACGCTTGATTCTAAGAATCGGGTTTTGATAGCTCTTGCCCGCATAGCTGGTCTCGTACAGCAGAAAGGGCGAGGCCTTGCCGCCGAGAATCGGGAACGTTGCGGCGCGCGTTGTGAGCGTAAGCGGCGTATCGGCGACGTCCAGTACACCAAACGGCCCTTCTGCGCCCGGAATAAACAGCCGATTCGTGAAATTTTCAGCCCGCACCGGGTCGTGCGCATAGGGAACGAAGGCGGCGGCGACCTTGCTGGCAGGCTTGCATCCAGCGAGTTCCAAAGCGGCACCAGCAGCAAGCGTCGAAGCGGTGTATTGCAAAAACTTGCGGCGGTCCATAGGGTTCTATCCGTTCAAGAATTTCGCCGAACGCCGTTCGAGGATCACGAAGAACGCGATCACCAACAATCCGAGGACAACGAAGACCACGGGCGCACCGACCCCGAGCAACTGGGGCAGTTGCACCTTGCCCATCACCCAGACCGGAAGGATGGCCTGCGACACCCAGTCGAAGGTCAGCGCATACAGAATGCCGCCGAGGATCATGCCGAATGCGCCGACGAGCGCATGAACGCTGCCCGCGCCGATGGCGGCGACCGCCGTGCCGGGGCAATAGCCGTAGAGCACCATGCCGATGCCGAACAACGCCGAGCCCAGCGTGATCGCCAGCAGATCGGACTGCTTGATGTGGAATTTCGCGTAGCCCATCTGCACCAGCACGAAGACGCCGATGCCGCCCACGATGATCGCCGTCAGCATGACCTTGAGTACGGTGAAGTCCTTGAACAGGAACTGCCGGACGATGGTGTTGTAATCGGCAACGCGTCCGCGATGCAGCAGCCATCCGAAGGCAAAGCCGAAGACAATGGCGAGGACCAGTGCAGTTGTGCCAGTGATGGGGAACATGAATGATTCTCCTATTCAGGACATTTTGGGGCGGAACATAATAAAGGCGGTGATCGTGCCAGTCGCGAACATGACGGCAAGGAACACCCAGCCGCTGAGCGCAAGCTGCAGGTCGCCGGAAATGCCGTTGCCGCTGGTGCAGCCATTGGCGAGACGTGCGCCGTACATGGCGATGATGCCGCCGATGAAGGCAACCATGTAGCGCTTCGCGGGCGATGGCCCGAAACGCTCGGCCCAGACTTCGGGAACCGTCTCGATTCGCCAGGTGCCGGCGGCGAGCGCCGAGCCGAGACCGCCAAGCAGCGTGCCAACGAGGAACAGCGTGCCGTAGTCGAGACTAAACGCGTTCTTCGCCCAGTACTTATTGGCGGTGACCACATCGGCGCCAACAGCGAGCGAGGCCACGCCGCCGGAGACCTGGGAGATCGCCGTGGTGATGCCGAGCGGATTGTTGACGACGACGAAGACGATCCAACTCAGGACGCCTATGCCGATGCCGGCGAGATAGGGACTCCAGTTGACTCGCGTGGCCGTGGCCGGCGCGGAGATATGAAATGCGCCGGCGGACATGGTTTCCATAGGTGCTCCCATCTGTAGTTATGAGTCTTATTCGACTTTGCCGCCATTTTCTTGCGGAAAGACCTGATCGATGATCGCGTGCTGTACCGTTATTTGGGCGGATATACCCCTTTTTCTCGCGCCGCCAGAATGGGTTGCCAGGGGCCGTACTTGTGCTGCTCTGCCGAGAAGCCCGGCGTGTATGGCGCAAACGCGGCATCCACCGGCTTGTTCTTGCGCGCCGGGAAATCCGCTTCGAGATTTTTCTTGACCGGTCGTGGCTGACTGTTGATGTAAGCTGCCACGTCAAATGCCTGCTCGTCCGTCAACACCGCGGTGGTGTGGTTTATGCCGCTGGGCATGTTGCCCTTGATGAAACCCGCGGCCAACGTGACCCGTGCCATACCGGCGCCGGTGTTATAGCTGTCGGGGCCCCATACCGGCGGAAACTGGTAACCGTTGGCATCGCCTGCCTTGCCGCGCCGCACACCCTGGCCGTTATCGCCATGACAGGCCACGCAGGTGGACGCATAGACCTGTTTTCCCGCAGCAGGATCGGCAGCGCGAGCAAGCGGCTTGAGCCGCAGCGTGCCGCCTCCCTCGAGTTTTGCGCCGACTGCAATGCCGGTCGAAAGAAATTGCAGATACGACATCATTGCCTTCATTTCTTCGCTGTCGAGAGGCAGCTTGCGACCGTTCATGCTGCGTTCCATGCAGCCATTGATGCGCTCCTCGGTTGTGGAGATCGCGTCTTCGCGGCCGCGGTACTGCGGGAAGCTCACAAACGTACCCACCCACGGGTTGCCGAACTTGCGACCGCCTGCATCGATATGACAGGAGACACAGGCCAGGTTATTGCCTGAGTAACGCTTGTTCACATCCTTCACCTCCGGTCCGAGGTGCTTGTAGGTTTGCTCCATGAGCGTCTTACCCTGGCGCACCATCTGGCCGTACTTGTCGTCGGGTAATTTTCCAATGTCGGGCGCTTGCCAGTCTTTCTGACCTTGAGCGGCAGCGCCCGCAGTCACTCCAGCACCGATGGCCAAGCCAATGATTAATCTGTTGGTACGCTTCATTTGAGGCTCGCGCAGACCCGCTGCAGAAGCGCCCGCACTTCCTTGCCCAGGGCATGCACTTCCGGTTTGCCGACCAACTGCAACACGGCCTCCGGATCCATGAACGCAACCGTTATGGTTCCATCGGCTTCTTCGCGCACGACCACGTTGCACGGCAGTAACAAACCGATGTCGGGGTCGGCCTCGATTGCACGGTGCGCGAGCGGCGGGTTGCATGCGCCTAATATGCGATAGGGCCGGCGTTCGATATTGAGCTTGGCTTTCAGCGTCGCCTTGACATCGATATCGGTGAGCACGCCGAAACCTTCCTTTTTCAGGGCCTCGATGACTTTCGCGACCGCGGTATCGAACGGCGCCTTTAGCTGAGTGCTGAATCCGTACATGAACCGGCTCCTTTTAAGTGGCGGAACTGTAAAAACGCAGAATAAAAATTCCCGGTTATTTGGCGGGCATGGACTGCATCATCTGATCGCGCTGCATCAGCTGCTCCATCATCATCTGCATCATGTCCATGCGTTTTTCCATCATGTCGTGGCGTTTCATCATGTCGCCATCCATCATGCCGTCTTTCTTGCCCCCCATCATCATGCCCCCGTGCTGGCCTCCGCCCGTCATCATCGAGCCGCCCATGCCGCGCATCGTCTTCATGTTCTCCTGCATGGCCTGCATGTGCTCCTGCATTAGTTTTTGGCGCTCCTTCGGATCGGTCGTCTTGCGGATTTTGTCCATTTGCTCCTGCATTACTTTCATTTTTTCCCGCATCTGGGGCATTTGCTTGTCCATGTCCATGCTCATCGCCGACTTGGCAGGAGCAGGTTTCGTGTCCTGTGCAAATGCGGCAGGTGCAAACAGGGTAACGACGGTAACTGCGGTAAAAAGAATCGAACGTTTCATTGCGGAGTCTCCTGTAAAGTTGAAAAATCCTGTTTTACTGATGTTCGACCGCTAAAATAAATCTTGGTTACTTGCGGGTTTCTGCCACGGGTTCCGACACTTCCACAATCTTGCTGCCGGTGATCTTGAAATGGAATGTTGTGGTCACCGGCTTCATCCACAGATCTTTGTCCGCCGAGGCACGGCCGAAGGCTGGCGCCCCGACGGTGATGGTGGTTTCGTAAGTACCGTCGCCGGCGAGCGGGCTGTTGGCGGCGTAGTGCAGGCCGCTCCCGCCCCACATCGGGTGCAGCGTGCCAGCGATTTTTTTCTTGTTGTCGCGGTTGACGGCGCTGAACTTCACCTCGGCGTAGGGGATTCGGGTGGCCGATTTCGGGTCAACCGGTTTCACCTCGACGTGGTATATCTCGCCTTTCCCGACGGCGTGTTCGGTCCATTGGCTACCCATTCGCATCCACATGCTTTTCGCGGCTTCGAGCTCGAATGTGACAAGCATGTTGTCTGCCAGATTGCGGCCAATCAGCACGGTCTTTTGGGTGGCGTCTTCGGCGGCAGACAGTATTTTTACCTTGGGTTCTGCGCCTTGGGCGAGCGTGCCAAATGTCAACACCGCAGCCAGCGCGGTTACCGTAAGCGAGTTTTTCATGGGTCTTTATCCTTTCACGTTAATGGCTATGCTACAACGTGGTCTGTGTGAGCTATTTGATCCAAGTCAACTCCACGTCGTCATAGGCGAACGCGGAATTCGATCGCCAAGGTTTACATGACGTCCACGATGGTCTACGTTGGTGTCTTACCTTATTTCTTTCCGGCGATGATCGAGAAAAGCACGACGCCGAGTACGACGACAAGCAAGATGGGAACCCACATCCAACTGATTCCGCCCATGCTTCCGCTCCCCATCATCCCGCCACTCATCGTGGTTCCGGTCATCATTCCGCCGCCGAAAAGCAGTAACAGCAAGGCTATGACGACAAACGCGATGACAAGTGCTGTCTTGATGGTAGCGTCCATGGTATGAGTTTCTTTAGCGAGAGAAATTTGGAATTGCGAGAGTCTTCGTATAGCCGCGAACTCTTTCACCGTCTGTACGCTACCAAACAGAACGGGGGTTACGTCTACCTGCTGTTCAACTTCCGGCGATGATCACGCTGCGCTTCCGACTTGAGGTGATGAGCCGTTATGTGCGCCAGCGAACGGTGCGCCTTCGTATATTCAGGCATGATGAATTTGAGCGGCTTTCAGAAGAAAGCTGTGGTCGCGATCAACGAAACACCACACGGGTACTCAGGTTGCCGCGACCGTTAACGTTGAACACCAGATTAGGAGATAGAGCATGTTTCAAAGAATCTTGGCGACACTATTGCTGTTGGGCACATTGGGTGCGATCACCGGTTGCAATACGATGCAAGGGTTAGGGCAGGACATTGAGCGAGGCGGCGAAAAAATTCAGGATAAAGCTGCACGTTAAGACCGAATACCCGATGTCGATAGGTTTCCTGTTGGTCGACGACCGCAAACTTCACGTGATATGACGCCTTCGAGCGGGGCCTTGGGATGATCGGCAACGCCATCGAGAGCGTTAACACACGACTGTGCACACGACCGCGCAAGGTCATTAAAACGTGCGGGGAATGTCCCGGCGATGTGTGGCGGGCTATGCATCCATTTAGTGAAGCGAGCCCCAGAGTTTGGCTCTGAGGGGCACTATTGCGCTCGCGTTTCTGGCCGCTGTGCCATCGACTATCAGGCGTGATCGGCCTGTTTCGCGTCTGCGCGTCACCGGTATGCGGCACCGCGCCCGCTAACTTGTCACATTTGATCAATAGTGTGGTGGGCGGTACTGGGATCGAACCAGTGGCTTCCACCGGGTGAAGGTGGCACTCTACCGCTGAGTTAACCGCCCGGAAGAGAATTTGCAGAGGGCCGCACTAAGCAACGATTTGCAACGGCGCGAATATTACCACCGTTGTGCGTGCAGCGCCAATCCAGATGCCGCCGCTTCATCTATAATTCCCTGTAGTAACAAATACATACGGCGGGGAATGGGTTGGCGAAAAATATCACCATTATTGGCGCGGGCATCGTGGGCATAGCCACGGCCAGCTACTTGCGGCGCGATGGTCACGCGGTGACGGTGGTGGATAGCCGCCCGCCGGGGGACTATTGCTCGTTTGGCAACGCGGGCATTTTGAGTCCAGGGTCGTGCGTGCCGCAGGCGATGCCGGGTGTACTGGGCAAGGTGCCGGGGTATTTGTCCGATCCGCTGGGGCCGTTGGCGATACGGCCAGGGCACTTGCTCAAGGCGTTGCCGTGGTTTTTGCGTCTGGTGGCGGCGTCACGCCGGTCGCGGGTGGAGCAGATTGCAGATGCGTTGCGTCCGCTATTACAGCAAACCTTCGATGCTTACCTGCCGCTGGTTCAAAACGCGAATATTGCGGACATGATTCGGCAGACGGGCTATGTGGTGGCGTATGCGACGCGCGCCGGTTTACAAAAGGATGCGTTGCCGTGGAAGCTGCGGCGGGATCGTGGCGTGCTGATAGAGGCGCTTGACGGCGCGGGCATCAAACAAAAAGTCCCGCAACTCGGCGGTCATTACGAAGCGGGGCTTTATCTGCCGGAGCAGGGTTATGTTACCAACCCGGAGCGGCTGACTAAATCGCTGGCGGAACAGTTTCAAAAAGACGGCGGCACAATCGTGCGGCGCAAGGTACTTGATATCGAGGTGTCGCCCGACGGCCCGCGCGCGCTGGTGACGGACGCGGGCGCTATGGCTATAGAAACGCTGGTGATTTGCGCCGGCTCGCATTCAAACGAATTCTCGGCGAAGTTCGGTGACGAGGTGCCGCTGGAAGCCGAGCGCGGTTATCATGTGACGTATTCCGATCCGAATTTCACGTTGCCGATGCCCGTATTTTTACCGGAACAGAAAGTTTTTGTCACGCCGATGGAAATGGGTTTGCGCATCGCCGGGCAGAGCGAGTTTGCGGGCAACGACGCCGAGCCAAATTACGCGCGCGCGGATGTGCTGGCGGCGCACATGCAGAAAGTATTTCCGGGTATCAGCAGCGTCGATGCGACGAAGTGGATGGGGCGGCGTCCGTCGATGCCGGATTCGCTGCCGGTGATCGGGCCGGCGTCTAAAGTGCCCAACGTTTGGTATGCCTTTGGCCACGGCCATGTGGGGTTGTGCGGCGGGGCGCCGACCGGGCGTGCGATTGCCGATATGGTTGCCGGCCGGCCGCCCCGCGTGGATGTGAGGCCGTTTAGGGTGACGCGGTTTTGAAATTTGTAGGCCGAGGCGTGGTCATAAGCGTTACTGGGTCATGTCTGACTGCCAATCATGTATTGGAAATTAAATGTTTAAAAACAAATACTTAGGAAATTCAAGCCATTTGTGCAAAGGTGCGCTGCCGGGACTTTGGTTGCTCTGCCTGCTCTGGGTACCCGGTGCGGGAGCGCAGGTGGCCTTCGTGCTCAACTCCGCCGAAGACACGGTAAGCCTGATCGACACCAAAACGTACAAGGAAATTTCTCGCAAGCGCGTGGGGCGCGAGCCGCATCACTTGATGGCCACACCCGATGACAAATCGCTGATCGTTGCCAATGTACAAAGCAACGATCTGGTGTTTTTCGATCCGGTAACGGGTGTGCCGCAAAAGCGCGTCGATAAAATCAGCGATGCGTATCAGCTAGGGTATTCGCCGGATCGCAAGTGGTTTGTCGCGGCGTCGTTAGCCCTCGATCGCGTCGATATTTATACGGCCGATGATCTGAAGCTGGTGAAACGGCTGCCCACGCCGACGGGGCCGAGCCATATCGCTTTCAGCAAAGACAGCCGCCATGTGTTCGTGACTTTGCAGCATTCCAACAACATCGCGATCATTGATCTCATCGATCAAAAAGTGCTGGCGACCCTGCCCATCGGCAAGCAACCGGCGGGCATCTGGGTCACACCCGACGACAAGTATGTGCTGGTGGGGGTAATGGGTGAAAACTTTGTCGCGGTCATCGACTGGCGCAAGCGCGAAGTGGTGAAAAAAATCGTTACAGCCCTTGGCGCGCACAACTTTCTGCCGATGGGCGACAAGCGTCGCTTGCTGGTGACCAATCGGGTGGCAAACAGTGTTTCCATACTCGACATGACCGCGTTGTCGGTGCTGGAAACCTTTGCCGTTCCTGGCGGACCGGACTGCATGGAACTCACCGCCGACGGCAAGGAACTGTGGGTCACCTCGCGCTGGATACAGAAAGTGACGGTGATCGACATGGAGACCAAAAAAATTAAGACCCAGATTCCGGTCGGCCGCTCGCCCCATGGAATCTACATCCACAACCATGCGCCGCGCGAGTAGCTGGCTGCCGGTTTGGCTGTTGGCGTGCGCGCCGGTGGCGCTGGCACAACAGGTGCCGCCGCCGAACCTGTCGCCCCAATGTAAGGGCACGCTGTATCTGACCATCGATACCGGCTGGATGAACCACGCCGAGCACATCGCGCGCACGCTGAACAAGCACAACATCAAGGCGACATTTTTTCTCGCCAATGAAAAAACCTATCGCGGCGATTATTCGCTCGATCCCAGTTGGGCGGATTTCTGGAAAGCGCGTGTGGCCGAGGGGCACACTTTCGGCACGCACACCTGGCATCACGGTTATTTTCGCGGCGACATGAAAGACGGTCGCACGCGCTATGTGCATATGAACGGCACGCGAGAGGAATTCGATCAGGCGGCGATGTGCGGCGAACTGAATCGCGTCGAGGATGTCTTTCAAAAAATGACCGGCAAAAAGCTCGAGCGCCTTTGGCGCGCGCCGGGCGGCATCACCACGCCGATGAGCCTGCAATTCGCCAAAAGTTGCGGCTACAGCCATGTGAAATGGGCGCAGGCGGGATTTCTCGGCGACGAACTGCCCTCGGAGACTTACCCCAATGACCTGCTGCTGAAAAACGCGCTGCGCGATATTCGCGACGGCGACATTCTCGTCATGCATCTGGGCATCCGTTCGCGCAAGGACGGTTGGGCGCCCGTGGTGTTCGATCCGCTGCTCGACGGCCTGAAGGCGCGTGGTTTTTGTTTTGCCACGATGAAATCTCCGACGTGATGGATACACTGACGCAGGCGTTCGCCACGGCGCAAGGCTGGATCTTCGAGACGGCCGTACAGCCGCTGATTTTCACATTAGGCCTGATGGCCTATGTAGAAAGCGCGCACGAAGCGGTGGCTACCGTGATGATCGGCGTGATCGAGATCGCGGTGTTGTACACGCTGTTAAAGCCGATGGAAGCCTGGCGACCGGTCGAACCCTCGCAGGACAAAAAAGCCATTCGCGCCGATGTGATCTACACTTGGCTGCACCGGCTGGGTGTGTTGCCGCTGCTGATATTTCTGCTGCTGGTGATTCCGATGAGCGAGCTGGACGCATGGCTGCGCATGAACGACATCGTGCGCCCCAACATCGAAGATGTGATTCCGGGTATCGAGCGCAACGGTGTTGCGGCGTTTTTCATATTTTTGATCGTGATCGATTTTGTCGAATACTGGCTGCACCGCCTGCAGCATCGCTTTAACTGGTGGTGGGCGCTGCACAGCCTGCACCACAGCCAGCGCCAGATGAGTTTCTGGACCGACGATCGTAATCATCTGCTTGACGATGTGCTGACCTCGGCGGTGGTGGCGATAGTGGCGCTCGCTATCGGCGTGCCGTCGACCCAGTTTGTGATGATTATTGTTGCCGCACGCATGATCGAAAGCCTGTCGCACGTGAATGCGCGTGTGCATTTCGGCGCACTTGGCAATAGGCTGCTGGTCAGTCCGCGTTTTCACCGGCGTCATCACGCGATAGGCGCGGGGCACGAAGGCCGCTATCAGGGGGTTAACTTTGCGGTGTTGTTTCCGCTATGGGACATGCTATTTCGTACTGCCGATTTCAAATCGGGCTACGAGCCTACGGGCATACGCGACCAACTCGCGGGTCGTGATTACGGTATCGGTTTCTGGCGGCAGCAGGTGTTGGGGTTGATGCGGTTGAAGGATGCACTGCCGTTCGCAGGGCGGGAGTCATCCCGCCGTTAGTGGTTATCTCGAAAGGCGGGATGACTCCCGCCCTACGAATCACGATCGAATTTTTACCGTCGTGCCTTGCGCCGCGGATTCCAGCACCGCTTCCAGCACCGTCACATTGTGCTGCTCGTCGCCGCCCGCTACGGCAAGCAACCGTTTTTCCTTTACGGCATCGGCAAAGTGCTCCAGCT
>JAYVQD010000480.1:0-16473 GCA_043777275.1 Nitrosomonadales bacterium | reverse complement strand
TCATGCGGTGACGCCGATGGTGATGCGCCAGTTTACCTCGGCGATCAAACGCGATTGTCCCGGCGTGTTGCGGCGCTTTGTTGGTTTGCAGTCGCTTGGCGACAAACAGATGGTGCGGGTAGCGCACAAGCTGCGCACGGCGCTGTTTACCAACCCGTTGCCTGTGTTGGAGACACTCGAAGCCGGGTTATCTATCTTGCAAGCGGCCGATTTGCGCGCGCTGTTGCCGTTGATACACCAGCCCACGCTGGTGATCCACGGCGAACACGACGCGGTGACGCCGTGCGCGGCGGGCGAGGCATTGAGTGAGGCGCTGCCGGATGCGCGATTTCAACAAATCGCCGGTGCGGGGCATGCGCCTTTTCTGACCGAACCCGATGTGGTGGCGAACCTGCTGCAAGCATTTTTCCAAGATGAACCCGCCGCAGTTCGATAAAAAGCTGCTGCGCCGTTCGTTCGAGCGCGCGGCGGCAACCTATGACGCCGCCGCCGTGTTGCAGCACGAGGTGTGCAAGCGCATGGATGAGCGGCTGGATTTAATCAAACACCATCCCGCGCTGATACTCGATGCAGGCAGCGGCACCGGGAATGCGTTACCCGCCTTGCACGCGCGTTATCCGAAGGCGCGGGTGATTGCGCTGGATCTCGCACTCACCATGCTGCAACACGGACGGCAGCACACACAGGAACGCACGCCGTGGTGGAAGTCTTTGCTCAGGCAATCGGCCAGTGTGCTGTGCGGCGACATCGAGCAACTGCCGCTTGCCAACGGCAGCGTTGATCTGGTGTGGTCGAACCTCGCGCTGCAATGGATGAACGACCCCGACAAAGCGTTTGCCGAATTCAACCGCGTGCTGGCGCCCGGCGGCTTGTTGATGTTCAGCACCTTCGGCCCCGATACGCTGAAAGAATTGCGCGCGGCCTTTGCCGGCGCGGCGGGCGCAGACGCGCACACGCACGTCAGCCGCTTTATCGACTTGCACGATATCGGCGACATTCTGGTCAAGCGCGGCTTTGCCGATCCGGTGATGGATATGGAGCCGTTCACGCTGACCTACAGCGACGTGCGCGCGCTGATGCATGATTTGAAAGCCATCGGCGCGCACAACGTCACGCAGGCACGCCCGCCGGGGCTGACCGGGAAATCACGATTCGCGGCGGTAACGGCGGCATACGAGCCGCTGCGGAGCGACGGCAAACTGCCGGCGACGTTTGAGGTGGTGTACGGCCATGCGTGGAAGCCGTTGCCGCGCGTGACGGCTTCGGGCAAGCGCGTGATCGACATCAAAGCGGCCGGCAACGCATGAACGCGCGTGGCTATTTCGTCACCGGCACCGACACCGGCGTCGGCAAAACGCTGATGGCGTGTGTGTTGTTACACGCCTTTGCCCAACGCGGATTGCGCGTCATCGGCATGAAGCCGGTGGCGGCGGGCGCGCAATGCATCGACGGGGTTTGGATCAACGATGATGTCGAACAACTGATCGCCGCCAGCAACGTGAGTGCGCCGCGAGACGTTATCAATCCGTATTGCTTCGAGCCGCCGATAGCGCCGCATATTGCCGCGCAGTTGAATAATAAACTGATTAAAAACAAAAGCTTAGTTGATAGTTACCAACGTTTGTCAGCGCTGGCTGACGTGGTGATTATCGAAGGCGCGGGCGGCTTTTGCGTGCCGTTCAGCGATCATGAAACCAGTGCCGATCTGGCGCAGCAGCTCGCCGTGCCGGTGGTGTTGGTGGTGGGCATGCGGCTCGGTTGCTTGAACCACGCGCTACTCACGGTCGAAGCCATACGCGCGCGCGGCCTGGTGCTGGCGGGGTGGATCGCGAACCACATTGATCCGGCGATGGCGCAAGCGGATAACAATGTCGCCGCATTGCAAGCCCGGCTCGGCACACCGCTGCTCGCGCGCGTGGCGTTTAGCGATTCTCCCGATGCTGCGGCGATCGCGTCCGGCATCGACTGGCGTGAGATCAGCGCGTTGCTGTAGCGGGAAAAACGCCGCGTGTCAATGCGTTGCGGTACCGAGTAATCGCACGGATTCAAAGGCTTACAAGGTTGCCTCGATACCCCTCGCTGTGTTAAATTCTCACAGCTAACAGAGGGGCCTGCGGGAGTGTCTTGGTGAGTGCTGTAGTGAGCGTCCAATGTTGTCAGATAACTATTATTTTGAGGGCGCGGCCAATCAGGAACCTGAGCAGCGGCCTGAGCAGGGATCTGGGGACTCCGGGGAGTTCGTGCTGGTCACGCGTCGCATCAACTCACCGCGTTTGAGTCTGCGCGATTGCGGCATCGTTTTTGGGTCTCTGGCGGTTTTTTCGCTGATCGTTGCAGTGGTGTTCGCGGCGCTCGGCGCGTGGTTGATATTGCCGTTTGCCGGGTTGGAAGCCATGGCGCTGTATCTGGCGTTCGATTGGGGAGTTCGACACTCGGATGATTCAGAAGCGCTGGTCATTCGCGGCGACGCGGTGATGTTGGCGGTGCGGGAAAACGCGAGTACGCAGCACTACGAATTTAATCGCGTGTGGGCAAAGTTGGTGGTGGAGCAGCGCGCACGCATCGTGCATGGCGTGCATAGCGTGCATAGCGTGCGTCTGGCGCTGCGCTCACACGGAAAAGAAGTGGAAGTAGGCCGTTATCTCGATGACGGCCGCAGGCAACGGTTGGCGCGGGAGTTGAAGGCTCGGCTCGCGCGGCAGGATTAAAGCGGAGCGTAAGACTGGTGGTAACTATCCGGGGGAAGAATGCGTAACAAGCAGGCTAAAATTTTCGCGGCACTGACAACATCTGCAACGGCGGCAATGGCGATGTTGATGCTGCTTCCGTCGGTGGCGTTTGCCGATTACAAACTCAATCTCCAGACGCCGAATACCGCGCTGGGTCACACGATTTACGATCTGCACTCCATCATTACGTGGGTGTGTGTGGTTATTTTCGTCGTGGTGTTTGGCTTCATGTTCTATGCGATAGCCAAGCATCGCAAGTCGGTGGGCCACCCGGCATCGAATTTTCACGAGCATTTCTGGGTGGAAGTCGCGTGGACGGTCGTGCCGTGCATTATTTTGCTGGTGATGATGGTGCCGGCGACACGGGCGCTGATCACGCTGCGTGACACGTCCGAAGCCGAATTGACCATCAAGGCCACCGGCTACCAATGGAAGTGGGGCTACGATTACATCAAGGGCGAAGGCGAAGGCATTGCCTTCTACAGCAGCTTGTCCACGCCGAAAGCGCAAATCGAAGGCACCGAGAAAAAAGGCGAACACTACCTGCTCGAAACCGACACGCATGTCGTCGTGCCCGCCGGCAAAAAAGTGCGCGTGCTGGTGACCGCTGCCGACGTGATCCACGCATGGTGGGTGCCGGCGCTGGCGGTGAAGCAGGATGCCGTGCCGGGCTTTATTCGCGATACGTGGTTCAAGGCCGACGCGCCGGGCATCTTCCGCGGTCAATGCGCCGAATTGTGCGGCAAGGATCACGGCTTCATGCCGATCGTGGTTGAAGTGAAATCCGCCGCCGATTACACCAAGTGGGTCGAAAGCCAGAAAGCCACCATGAAAAAAGCGGCCGTCGCGGATGATCCCGATAAGCCGTGGACACTGGATGATCTGAAAGCGCGTGGCGAAAAAGTCTATGCGGCCAACTGCGTCGCTTGCCATCAGCCGACCGGCATGGGTGTGCCGCCGACGTTCCCGGCGCTGTCGGGATCGAAAGTGGTTAATGGTCCGAAAGACGGCCAGGTAGCGTTGTTGCTCAATGGCAAACCCGCCACGGCGATGGCCTCGTTCAAGCATCTGTCGGACGCTGATTTGGCGGGCGTGATTGCCTACACCCGTAACGCCTGGGCCAACAAGACCGGCGATATGGTGACGCCGGCGGAAGTTAAAGCCGCGCGCTCCGCCACGAAGTAGTGCCAATAGACCAGAACATTTTCAGACTGTAAGTATTTGTTTTTAAATAAATTATTTAGAGAACCGGAGCCAAAATGAGCACCGCATCCCACGACACTACGCATGGTCACGGCCATGGCGACGCCGGCCACGATGACCACGCGCACGAGCACAAACCCTACGGCATGATGCGCTGGTTTGGTTCGACCAACCACAAAGACATCGGCACCATGTATCTGTGGTTCAGTTTTACGATGTTCTTGGTCGGCGGCGTGATGGCATTGATTATCCGCGCCGAACTGTTCCAGCCCGGCTTGCAGATTGTGCGCCCGGAGTTCTTCAACTCGATGATCACGTATCACGGCCTCATCATGGTGTTCGGCGCCATCATGCCGGCGTTCGTGGGCTTCGCCAACTGGCTGATCCCGATGCAGATCGGCGCGCCCGACATGGCGTTCCCGCGCATGAACAACCTGTCGTTCTGGCTGCTGCCGCCTGCGGCCATGCTGTTGATCGCCGCGCAATTCGCACCCGGCGGCGGCGCAGGCGTGGGTTGGACGATGTATGCCCCGCTCACCACGCAAGCGGGCCCGGCGATGGACCTCACGATTTTCGCGGTACACATCCTCGGTATGTCGTCGATCATGGGTTCGATCAACATCATTACCACCATCCTCAACATGCGCGCGCCGGGCATGGGCTTGATGAAAATGCCGCTGTTTTGCTGGACGTGGCTGATTACCGCGTACCTGCTGGTGGCGTCGATGCCGGTGCTGGCGGGCGCAGTCACCATGACGCTGACCGACCGTCACTTCGGCACTAACTTCTTCAACGCAGCCGGTGGCGGCGATCCGGTGCTGTATCAGCACATTTTCTGGTTCTTCGGCCACCCCGAGGTGTACATCATCGCGATTCCCGCCTTCGGCGTGGTGTCGCAGGTGATCCCGGCGTTCTCGCGCAAGCCGTTGTTTGGTTACGCGTCGATGGTCTACGCCACGGCCTCCATCGCGATTCTGTCCTTCATGGTATGGGCGCACCATATGTACACGGTCGGCATGCCGGTCGAAACGCAGCTTTACTTCATGTATGCCACCACGCTGATCGCGATCCCTACCGGCGTGAAGGTGTTTAACTGGGTGGCGACGATGTGGAAAGGCTCGCTCACGTTTGAGACGCCGATGCTGTTCGCGCTCGGTTTCCTGTTCCTGTTCTCGCTCGGCGGTTTTACCGGGTTGGTGTTATCGATCGTGCCGGTGGACGTGCAACTGCACGACACCTATTACGTGGTGGCGCATTTCCATTACGTGATGGTGGCCGGTGCGCTGTTCTCTGCGTTTGCCGGCATCTACTTCTGGCTGCCGAAGTGGACCGGTCGCATGTATAACGAAACGTTGGGCAAATGGCACTTCTGGCTGTCGCTGATATTCTTCAACGTCACCTTTTTCGTGCAGCACTTCCTCGGCCTCGCGGGCATGCCGCGCCGGGTGCCGGATTACGCGCTGCAATTTGCCGAGTTCAACGCCATTTCATCGATAGGCGCATTTGGCTTTGGTATCTCGCAACTGCTGTTCCTCTACGTCGTTGTCAAGTGCATTACCAGCGGCGAAAAAGCGGAACAAAAACAGTGGGAAGGCGCCGACAGTCTGGAGTGGACGCATCTGCCCTCACCCGCGCCTTATCACAGCTTTACCACGCCCCCGGCACTGAAGTAAGCCATGAATGCCGTAAATGAAGAGGCGCGCCAGAAGCAGATCAAGCGCAACATCCGCCTTACCGGCGCGGTGTTGTGGGTGATCGTGGCGAGCATTTTCTTTTACATGATCGCGAAATATTACTGGATCGCCAAATGAGCACGGGGAATCCGCGCAAAGCATTGCGCATTAACCGGCAGATGCTTGTGCGCTTGAGTCTGTTCGCGTTGCTCATGTTCGGTTTCGGTTACGCGATGGTGCCGTTTTACAAAAAATTCTGCGAAGTAACGGGTATTAACAATCTGTTGCAGCCGAATGCCGCCAAGAGCGAAGTCTCCAACACGCAGATTGATAAATCGCGCTGGGTCACCCTGGAATTTGATGCGAATGTACACGGCATGCCGTGGCAGTTTGGTGCGATACAACGCAGCGTGCGGGTGCATCCCGGCGAGATGGTGCAGGTGTCGTTCGAGATCACCAACAAAGGCAGCAGTACGCTGGTAGGGCAGGCGATACCGAGCTACGGTCCCAAGCATGGCGCGCCCTTCGTGAAAAAGCTCGAATGTTTTTGTTTTAAGCAGCAGGTGCTGGCCGCGGGTGAGTCGCGCGAGATGCCGGTGCAGTTCGTGATTGACCCGGCGTTGCCCGCCAGTGTGACTACCTTGACCTTGTCGTACACTTTTTTCGAGGTGCCGGGCGCCGATACCAAAAAAGCGTCCACGCCGGCAGTAACGGCAGGGAAAACCAGTTAGATCAGCTTGGATAAAATTGAACCGAAAATAGAACCAGCAATAGAAAGTAAGCAGGAAGCCAGGTCGGCTTCGCTGTTTCAAGCCATAAAAATGGTGCTGTCGGCGTTTATCGGCATACGCAAACAGAACCCGCAGCAAGAGCTTAAAGTGACGCCGTTGCAGGTGGTGATTACCGGCATTATCGCGGGCGCGCTGTTTGTGTTTACGGTAATCACGGTGGTGCGGCTGGTGTTAAGTAAGTGATTACGGAAATGAGCACGCAAATGAGTACGCAAGTGATTACGCAAGTGATGAACGAACGAAAGAACTCGAGGAGAAGTAGATGACGACGCAGCACGATACCGCCACCCCCCCCAGCTCGGCCAACTACTATGTGCCGGGCCTGTCGCATTGGCCGATTACGGCCGCGGTCGCCATGGCCTTGCTGGGCTTCGGCGCAGCTTTCTCGATGAATAACATGACCGGCGGCAACGTGATGCTGCTGCTGGGCTTTCTGGTGCTGTTTGTGATGTTCGCGGGCTGGTTTAGCACCGTGGCGCACGAGTCCGAAAGCGGCATGTATAACAAGCAGGTGGGCATGTCCTTTCGCTGGGGCCTGAGCTGGTTCATTTTTTCCGAAGTGATGTTCTTCGGCGCCTTCTTCGGCGCGCTGGGTTACATGCGTCTGTATTCGGTGCCCGATCTGGGCAGCATTGAGCATCAGCAACTGCTGTGGCCCGCCTTCAAGGACTCGGCCTGGCCCACCGCCGGCCCGCACTTCAAGGCCGGCGATTTCACGCCGATGGGCGCGTGGGGCATCCCCGCGATCAATACCGCGCTGCTGCTGACCTCCGGCATCACCATCACCATCGCGCACTGGGGTTTACTGAAGAAAAACCGCGCCCAGTTAATCTGGGGCTTGGCCGCGACCATCGCGCTGGGCATGGTCTTCCTCGGTTTCCAGATTTACGAATACATGCACGCCTATTCCGAGATGAATCTCAAACTCACCAGCGGTGCGTATGGTTCAACGTTTTACATGCTGACCGGCTTTCACGGCTTTCACGTGACCGTGGGCACCATCATGCTGTGGGTGATTCTGTTTCGCAGCGTGGCCGGGCACTTCACGCCTGAAAACCACTTCGGCTTTGAAGGCGTGGCGTGGTACTGGCACTTCGTGGACGTGGTATGGGTACTGCTGTTTGTGGTGGTGTATATACTCTAGCCCGCGCCGGCGCTTGCATAAAAAAGCCGCACCCACGGGTGCGGCTTTTTTACTATGGAATGGTCTTAAAGCTTTCCGGTGATGAACCCGAAATGTATCCCTGCCATCAACAACAGAAACAACGTAACCGACAGCGCCACGCGCACGGTCAGCGCGCGCACCATGCGCTCGCTCGACCCCTGGTCTTTCAGCATGAAATAAGCGGCCGAACCGAGGCTGTAGATAATGAAGGCCAGAAAAAGAATGACAAGATATTTCATCCGCGCAGTGTAATCCAAGCGTGCCGGGAGCGCCATTGAGACTTGCCGGCCGCGAATTTGCGCCCGCCGGGTGGGCGACGCTGGCAACCGCCACGGGCGTGGCGCTGACCATTGCGCTGGGTTTCTGGCAATTGGGCCGTGCTGATACCAAACAAGCGTTACAAAGCCGCATGGATGATTTCGCCAAACAGCCGCCGCTGGCGATAGGTGCGGGCGAGTTGAAAACAGAAGCGGTGCTGTTGCGGCGCGTGGAGGCGCGCGGCCGCTTCGAGCCGCGGCACGTGGTCTATATCGACAACCGCCACTACAAACATCAGCCGGGTTATCACGTCTACATGCCGTTGCGGCTGACGGGGAGTGAAAAAGTCGTGTTGGTGAACCGCGGATGGATCGCCGCAGGCGCCGAACGCAACCGTGCGCCGCTGGTCAAAACCCCGGATGGCGACGTGAGCGTGCGCGGCACGGCGGTGCCGCCCAGCGAGCGGTTTCTGGAGCTGTCGAGCAAGGTTGCCGAAGGCAACGTCTGGCAAAATATGGTGCTGGAGCGTTATCGGCAGGCGACAAAACTGGATGTCCAACCTTTCATCATTCAGCAGACGGAACTGAAAGACGCGGTGGCGGCGTTCGATGACGGCTTGATCCGCGACTGGCCGCCGGTCGATTTAAAACGCAATACCCATCTCGCCTATGCCGTGCAGTGGTTCGCACTGGCGGCGGCGATATTCATCACTTATCTGGTACTCAATGTCCGAAGAAAACCCGACTGAGAAAATCGCGCAGCGCAAGAGCCAACGCATGTTGCTGCTGATCGCCGCGGTGTGCCTCGCACCGTTCGTGGCGTCATTCACGTTGTACTATTTTTGGCAGCCATCAGGCCGCGTGAATTACGGCGAGTTGGTCGAAGGCGTGACGCTGCCCGCAGGCAGTCTTGCGCTGCTCAGCAATTCAGGCGCCGGCAAGCCCTTTGATTTCACGCAGTTGCGCGGGCGCTGGATATTTGTCACCGTCGATTCCGGCGCGTGCGACGATTATTGCCAGAAAAAACTCTGGAAAATGCGCCAGGTGCGGCTGACGCAAGGTAAATATCCCGAACGTATCGAGCGCGCATGGCTGGTGAGCGACACGCAAAGCGTCGCCCCAACGGTGCTGAAAGAATACGACGGTACGTGGGTCGCTTCCGCGCAGGACAACGCCGTGTTGAAGTTATTGCCTCACCGCGATGCGCAACGCGATCATATTTACTTGGTCGATCCGCTCGGCAACGTGGTGTTGCGCTATCCCAAAGATGCCGACCCCAGCCTGATGAAAAAAGATTTGACGCGGTTGCTAAAAGTGTCACGCATCGGCTGAAGCATGGCTTTGTTGGATATAAGGTAAGCAATTGTTTAAGAACATTATTTTTTTTACGATGGTGTTTACCCTGGTAGTCGTGGTGGTGGGCGCTTTCGTGCGGCTTACCAACGCTGGCCTGGGCTGTCCCGACTGGCCGGGTTGTTACGGTCAGCTAACGCCCACACAGGCCGCGCAGGACATCGCCAAAGCCGTGGCCGAACAAGGCGGCGTGCAGGGGCCGGTGTCGATCCAGAAAGCCTGGTACGAAATGTTTCATCGTTATCTCGCGGGTGCCTTGGGGTTGTTGATCCTGAGCATTACGGTGATGGCCTGGACGCAACGCGCGCGGCTCGCGCAATCACCGTGGCTGGCCAGCGCCTTGCTGGTGCTCGTGATGTTTCAGGCGGCGCTGGGCATGTGGACGGTGACGATGTTGTTAAAGCCGGTGATCGTGACCTTGCATTTGCTCGGCGGCATGGCGACGCTGGCATTGCTGACGTGGCTTGCCGCGCGTCAGTTGTCGTGGCCGCCGCCGCAAGCGTCCACCGTCGCTCTGCGACCGTGGGCCGCACTCGGACTTGTGTTGCTGGTGGCGCAGATCGCACTGGGCGGTTGGGTCAGCACCAACTACGCCGCACTGGCCTGTATTGATCTGCCCACGTGCCACGGCGAGTGGATGCCGAGGATGGATTTCCAGCACGGCTTTCAACTGCTGCGTGAACTCGGTCAAACCGCAGCCGGCGACAAATTGAGTTATGACGCCCTGACGGCGATCCACTGGACGCATCGTGTGGGCGCGGTGGTGGTGACGCTGTATCTCGCGTGGCTGGCGTGGCGGGTCGCCAAGGGGGGCATGGGCGCCATTGCCCTCGTGATGGGCGTGTTACTGGCCGCGCAGGTGACACTGGGTATTGGCAACATCCTGACCGGCCTGAAACTCGCGGTGGCAGTGGCGCACAACGCCGGGGCCGCACTGTTACTGGTGGCGCTGGTGGTGCTAAACTCCGCGCTTTCCGCCAGTCCTAATCCGCCCCGCCGGTAATACCGTTCGTTCCCATGCCACCATGTCCACTACCACTGTAAATCCCACTCCCACCCCCACCCCCGGCTCGCGCGTGCAGCAGTTCTATTTGCTGACCAAGCCGCGCGTGGTGTCGTTGATCGTATTCACCGCCATTATCGGCATGTTTCTCGCCGTGCCCGGCATGGTGGCGCTGCAACCGTTTTTGGCTGGCACCATCGGCATTGCGCTGGTGGCGGGCGCTGCCGCCGCCATGAACTGCCTGGTGGAACAAAAAATAGACGCGATCATGGCGCGCACCCGCGCGCGCCCGTTGCCGCGCGGACAACTCACGTCGATGCAAACCTTGATATTCGCCAGCGTCGTCGGCGGCATGGGGTTGGCGATTCTGTATTTATGGGCCAACGCGGTGACGATGTGGCTCACCCTCGCTACCTTTGTGGGTTACGCCGTGATCTACACCGTGATCCTCAAACCCATGACACCGCAGAATATTGTCATCGGCGGCGCATCGGGCGCCATGCCGCCGGTACTCGGCTGGGCCGCGATGACCGGCGAGGTAACAGCCGAAGCACTGACACTGTTCTTGATTATTTTCGCATGGACGCCGCCGCATTTCTGGGCGTTGGCGCTGTACCGGCGCGAGGAATACGCCAAGGCCGGCGTACCGATGTTGCCGGTGACGCACGGTGAAAAATTCACGCGGCTCAATGTGCTTCTCTACACCATTATCCTCTTTGTGTGTTCTCTGCTGCCGTTCACCGTGAAGTTGTCGGGCCTGATTTATCTGGTGTCCGCGATTGCGCTGGGCGCGGCGTTCATGGTGTATGCGATCAAGATATACCGTGATTACAGTGACCAACTCGCGCGCAAGACCTTTCGTTTCTCGATCATTTACCTTACCGCGCTGTTCGCCGCGCTACTGATCGATCACTACTTCCGTATATTGCTCTAGTGTCATGCGGCGCGTCTTTTGCATTGCCTTGATAGCACTAGCCGGTTTGATGGCTGCGTGCGGTCAATCCGCTGTGCCCAAGTTCCAGTTAACCGATGTGACCGGCGCGAGTTTCGGCAAGGCGTTGGCGTTGACCGACCACACCGGCAAAGCGCGCACGCTGGCGGATTTTCAGGGCAAGGTGGTGGTGATCTTCTTCGGCTTTACGCAATGTCCGGATGTGTGCCCGGCCACCCTCAGTGAAATGGCCAAGGTGGTTAAAGAGCTGGGCGCCGACGGCGGCAAAGTGCAGGTGCTGTTTGTGTCGGTTGACCCCGAGCGCGACACGCGTGAGTTGCTGCGTCAGTATGTAACCGCGTTTCATCCGTCGTTCATCGGGTTGTCCGGCGACGCCGAAGCGACCAAGATTGCGGCGAAAGAATTCAAGATTTACGTGCAGAAGCAGCCGGCCAAGGGCGGCGGTTACAGTGTCGATCACTCGGCGGGCACGTTCATACTCGACGGCCAAGGACGGCTGCGGTTGTTCGCCCAGTACGGCGCGGGCGCGCCGGCGTTGCTGGGCGACATCAAAATGCTGTTGCAGCAGGCGTTGTAGTGATTGATATTCCGGTAGCCCAATAAAAAACCCGGCCTGCGCCGGGTTTTTTTATTGGGCCGTGAGTGTTACCACTCAGCTCGCAGCCGACATCGCCCCCTTCATTTTTTCCAGCGCCTTGCTTTCGATCTGGCGTATGCGTTCGGCGGACACGCCGAACTCGTCCGCCAGATCATGCAGCGTCGCCGGGTCTTTTTCAACCAGCCAGCGCGCCTGGATGATGCGGCGACTGCGCGCATCCAGATTGCCCAGCGCTTTGTCCAGCCCTTCGCCGCGCAGGCGCGCGTTTTGTGCCTGCTCGATCACCACGCCGGGTTCGGCGTCTTCGGCGGCAAGATAGGTAATCGGGCCGTAGGTATTATCGTCATCATCCGCGCCGCCGGGTTCGAGCGCGATATCCTGTCCGCCGAGGCGGGTTTCCATCTCAACTACCTCTTCGGGTTTGACGCCGAGCTGTTGGGCGATGAGTTTAACGTCGTCGCTGCCCAGCGTATTCAGGCCCGGCTTCATGCTGCGCAGATTGAAAAACAGTTTGCGCTGCGCCTTGGTGGTGGCGATTTTAACGATGCGCCAGTTGCGCAGAATGTACTCGTGCATCTCCGCGCGGATCCAATGCACCGCAAACGACACCAGCCGCACGCCGCGCTCGGGGTCAAAGCGCTTGACCGCCTTCATCAGGCCGATGTTGCCTTCCTGAATCAGGTCGGATTGCGGCAAGCCATAACCCATGTAACCGCGCGCGATAGACACCACCACACGCAGGTGCGACACCACCAGCTCCCGCGCCGCGTCGAGATCTTCGTGATCGCGGAAACGGCGCGCGTAGCCGGTCTCCTGTTCCTGCGTCAGGAACGGAAAACGGCTGACCGACTGGATATAGGTGTCCAGACTGCCCCCGGCCGAGGGGATGGGTAACGCAGGTAACGCTAAAGCAGACATTGTTGACATGTTGTCTCCCGGTTGCTTCTTATCACAAGCGCCATGTTAGCACTCTTGGCATGAGAGTGCCAAACCGGGTGAAAGTTCCATAGGGATTATAGTTTAAATAGTCAATAAAAACATATTGTTACGTAATTTTTCATTGTGCAGAGCCCGGCTGAATCGAGGCATGCGGGCGGCTTGGCTCAAGGATTGCGCCTGCTGGTCCCCTAACGACAAAGATCAAAGGGCAAGCGCATTGTGGACAACCATGCGCGAGATTGCGCTAGCTATTGTGTTACCCGCAAACGCTACTGTTCACCGAGTGCGGCACGAATGGTTTTTTCATATGCGCCTGCCTCAGGCAGGTTGGTGGGAGAACTAAATGCAATTTGCACCTGCTGAATCGTGGTGGTTTTCGGTGTAAGCACCTCGATAGCCCTCGGCAGACCAGCGCCTTTTGACGGAAGCAGTCGAATCGGGACGAACGTTAGTGAATTGTTTTTCATTGGGTAATTGGCCAGCTCACTGCCGAGCCGGTCGATAACCTTGTGGTAGACGGCTTCTGGGCAAGCGAAAAACAAACCACTTTGGCAAAGCGCTTCGCGTTCAAGCAAATGGCCTTTGTAGATGAGTTGAGGAAGGATCCGTTTGTTCACGTTCTCCCAATTTGGCCCGGCAGATTTTCCTTCGTGTGTTGTGCCGTTTAAGATGGCCTCGCGTTCTGCGCGGTAACTGCCGATCGTGTCCATGGTCTGCACTTCCAGCGCGGCGAATTCAATGAGATTGTTGTTGGCGTTCAGGCGCGCCAGAATCCAATCAACAAAGAAACCGCTGCTCGTGCGCCCCCGAAGTGGGCGGCCCGGTACCTTCAGTTCGCCGCCCCAACCCTTGCCGAACACGGCAACCCGCTGCACGGTAGGCGCGGTTGAGGTGTTGGCAACTTGCCGTCCATCAATCAACTCGACGGCGCCTACCTTAAACGCAAGTTTTGCAACGGTCGATAGGAGAGAATATTGATTTGCATACAGTCGAATGGGGCAAATGACGACGGGCATTCCCCCTTTGTCGATGATGCTGCATACCCCAGAGCGAATGCGATTTTCGGCACTGCCGATTTGCTTGGAACAAAGTCCTCCAACCATCGGGCACGTCTGATTTTCTCTTGCGGCACGTGCGGCGGGGAGTGGTCGTCCCGCGTGTATCCAAACAGTTCGAGAATCTTGTTAGCCATGGATTGCCAAATCGGCGGTATCTGCCTGCGCCTCCAAATGGGTTCTCACGGCATTTGCGATAGCCGCCGCCATCAGTACCGGCACCGCGTTACCTACTTGCACAAACTGAGAAACCCGCGAACCGAGAAAACGATACCAATCGGGGAATGATTGCAATCTTGCAGCCTCACGCACTGACAGTGTACGATCTTGATCGGGCAAAAAAACCGTTCCCCAATGCGGATCACATTTGGTCAGCAGGGTGCCTGACAATCCATCAAAGCTCAACCGACCGTAGCGTTTCGTATGGTCAGACTTACGCGCCTGCTGCATGCCGCGTGGAAGTAAATCGTGAGGTATGTCGCGCCATGAGCCGCCGGCAGGAACGTGACGCATGCGCTCAATGTTTTGCTTTGAAAGCCGGGCTGCGAAATGATTAAACGTAATACCGTCAGGGTTGCGTAGCCGCAGGGCATAGGGACTCGCAGGCTCGCCGGTGTAGCCGACTTCTTCAGCCCCCTCTCCCATGTTTAATCTTGGCAAGTCGCGAATCGCTTCGCCTACCGTCACTGCGGGCAATAGCCGCTTCGCATCCGATGGATTTAACGCGAGAGTCAGCGTGCCCCCGCCACGAAAATTCGCCCTGCCTTTTGCGAAATGCGTGGGCTCAGGGTGTTGGATTTCGCTGTATCGCGATCCCAGCAAAATCAGGCGCCAACGCTCTTGCGGAATGCCGTAGTGCGGGCCAAAAAGTATTTTGGCTGACAAATGGTAACCAAGCGCATTAAATACGTTGAGGATTTTCTCGAAGATGGCCCCATCCGCCATCGACAACAAACCCGGCACATTTTCGAATACGAACGTTTTGGGCGAAAACGCATCAACAAAACGCGCGTAATGCCTGAACAGGCTATTGCGCGGATCATTCAGGAATCTACTGGGCGCATTGATAGAAAAGCCTTGGCATGGTGGGCCGCCGACCAGAACGTCCAGCGTTCCTTTTTCGAGCCGCAGAGTTTTTCTGAGCGCGCCTGCATCCAGCTCTTCGATGGGTTTGCATTCGGCGAGTGTTGCAGGGTGATTGTGACGAAAAGTCTCAACAGCCTCGGGCATTGGATCGTTAGCGTAAAGGCAGCGATACCCCGCTTGATGAAAGCCCTGAGTGATGCCACCAGCGCCACAAAAAAGATCAATAGTGGACAGCGGCATGCGATAGGGTTTGGGAACGGGTTCCGAAACGACTAGCCTGATATTTTTGTTTCTCGCCGTAAGCTGTCTGGGCATTTTTGCATCCACTGTTTTAATATTCAGTATATGAATGTTAATCGACAACTAAACTGCGGTCAAAATAATCGTTCGGGATCGTAGCGCCTTATATCTAAATATATTAAATAAAAACAAATACTTACGTTAATTCTATAGCGGGTCAAATTCCGCCAGATTCCGGCTTGCCGACAGCCATGCGCCCAGCCAACCCAGCGCGGCGGCAAACAGGCACAGGCTGGCTGCGTCGGGCACTGACAGGTGGCGCAGGGTGAAGCTCGCGCCGTAAAGCTGGGTGAGGCTGCCCAGGCGGTCGTTGAGCAGCCACAACCCGGCCCACACAATGAACCAGCCGGTCACGCCGCCGGCCAGTCCGAGCATCGCACCGAAGTACAAAAACGGACGGCGGATAAACGGGTTGGTGGCGCCGATTAATTTGGCGACTTCGATTTCGGCGCGCTGCGTGAGAATTTGCAGGCGGATGGTGTTAAACGTTATGGCGACCAGTGCGAAGGCCAGCAACGCGGCCAGCGCCAGCACGATCAGCCGACCGAGTTGCAGCGTGGCATCCAGCCGCCGCGCCCACGCTGAATCAAGCTGCACGTGTTCGACCTTGGGCCAGGCCTTGAATTCGTCGCGCAGCTTTTCCAGCGCGGCGGAAGCACTCTCGCGCGCATCGATCACAAATCCGTCGGGCAGCGGGTTGCGCCCCAGACTGCTGATGACATCGGACAATCCGGATTTTGCCTTCAGTTCGGCCAGGGCCTGATCGCGCGGTATGAAACGATAGCGCGCGATGGCTGCGTGTTTTTTCAGGCGATTCTCGATCTCGCGGGCGTCGGACGCCTGCGCATCCAGCGCGAGAAACAGGCTGATCTGCGGCGTCGGCGCCTTGTCTTGCGCGAGGCTTTGCAGATTGACCAGAATCACATAAAACGCCAAGGGCAGCGCCAGTGCGACACCCACCACGCCGATGTTGAACGCACTGGCCAGCGGCGCGCGCGCCAGTCGCGCCAGCGTCACTGCCAGACTACGCCGGTGCTGACGGATCCAGTTCTTCATGCGGCAATCCGCCCTTGTTCCAGCGTGATGTGCCGCGGCTGCAAGCGCGTGGCGAGCTGTTCGTCGTGGGTGGCGATGACCACGGTGACGCCGACCTGGTTAAACGAACGCAGCAGTTCGCCGAGTTCAACCGCGTAGGCCGCATCCAGATTGGCGGTGGGTTCGTCCGCCAGCAGTATCGAGGGCCGATGCACGATGGCGCGCGCAATCGCCAGCCGCTGCTGCTCGCCGCCCGAAAGGGTGATGGGCAGCGCTTTTTCCTTGCCGAGCAATCCCACCTTATCCAGCGCGGCGCGCACGCGCCGGGCGGCGT